>JBILEG010000057.1:0-12419 GCA_044352225.1 Pseudomonadales bacterium
CTTCCCCGTCTGCGCGGGCCTTGCCCGCGACACGACCCCCCGTAGGAGCGGGCCATGCCCGCGACACGACACCCCGTAGGAGCGGGCCATGCCCGCGACCACCTGCGCAACAAAGCTCAGTGCTTGCCGGATAACGCCCCACGCATCGCAAGGGCATAGTCACGGAAGTCACCCAGATAGCGCGCACTGATGTCGAACACGATGCCCCAGTCGACCTTGTTGTAGTTGTGGACCGCGATGTTCCTGAAGCCCACCGCGCGACGCAGCCGCACGGCAAGCTCACTATCTATCAAACCCATCGCCGCCAGCGTGCCAAAGACATCACCCATCGTCTGAGGAGCCGGCGTATCGGTTCTGCCGATGACATGGGTTCCTATATCGACACACAGCTGCACCGCACGACTCAAATTGAGCACGAGGATGTCCTGCGCGTCAGGGTCGGAGAGCAGTGCCGCGAGATTCGGCGGGCGCTTCTGCTCCACACGCCGCACACACCGGGCAAGCGACTCGAGTTTCTCGTCCAGCACTAGCCGATCCACGCGTTCTGCCTCTCCCGCAGGATGCGCTCGCGCAGAGGCAGGAAATCCGCAACGCTGACGACATGGCGATAAAGAAGCTGCGCGTACTCCTCGGAGGAGCCAAGCAAGCGCACGCCGCGCAGCACCTCGCCCAAGATGGGCTCGGGCTCACCGTGCAGATCGACGATGTCGACGGGCAGGCCCGTGGCCTGTGCCACGCGTTCGACAAGATCGATGCGCTGCGCTGTCGAGAGCGGCCCACCCGCGAGGATCCCGAGATCGATGTCACTGTCAGGACGGGACTGACCGTTCGCGCGCGAGCCAAACAGGAACGCGAGTCTCAGTCCGGGTATGCCGGAGAGCACGTTCCTCAATTGATCGCGGAGGGTATCCATGAGGGCATTCTAGGCACGGGCAGGCAGGAGCCGCCATCCGCTGCAGCACAGCGTAGCGGTACCTTCGGTGTGAGGGTGGCTGGTCATGGTCGGGCCAGTGCTGCCATCAGCTGGAGTGTTTGCCTCACTGCCGGTAACCGCCCCTGGCTTGCTGCATCACCAGGCAGATGGCCGGAGATGGCCTCCACGAATGCGCCCTGCGCCATCAAGGTCGTCAACGGCTCGGCAAGGTAGCACCGGCAGTTAGGGGCGCCCGCCCGTACATCCTCCATGAAGCCCCGTTCGCGAAACTCTTTACCGATACGGTAATAGTTCGCCAGCGTCACGACGCTGCAAACGACATCGGCATCCCGGGTGGAGGGGATGGGTCGCATGGCGGGATCGGTAATCAGAGGGCCTGCGACAGTTCCACCCACGAACACCAGTTGCCGACCCAGAGCCTCAGCGAATTGCGCAGCGGCACAGCGCGCGTACGCTCCCGGCAGCTCAAAGTGACGGCCATCCACCCTTCAAGAACGCAGCGGCACTCTCCGCCTCAGCACCCGCTGCGCCGCGCGCTCCGCCGCATTCAGCCAGCGAGTGCCGGCGGGAAGATGCGCGCGCAGTTCCGAAAGGGGCACAGCCTCGATACGGGGCGCATCTTCGGCAACGAGTGGCGCAGGCAAACCTTGCCAGCGCAGGAACACGAAACCCTCGCGCATGTCGCCGGGATCCAGCCAGTTGGCCACGCCCGGATCTGTATCGCTGATCACGAAACGCAGCACACCATCGTCATCAACTGCCGCCTGTGCAGTGGAAAAACTCGCGGTGTGATCAACCGCATTCGGCGTCACGAACCAGGGATCGCCCAGCTGTATGCCCTGGTATCGCGCCGCGCTGCGTCGCACCGAGACCACGAGCACCTTGCCCGCCTCCAGACGGAAGCGCGCCATCACCGACTGCTGCCCGCCCAGCCCGCCGGCCGCGGTGTCGCTGGGGTGCGGCGGCGGGAAAGCATTCACGGGGACGCGCGCATACAGCCCGCTGTTCCAGAGCCTTGAGGCGGCGGCGAGATAGTCCGCGGCGCCCGCTCCCGGCACGCTTGCATCGACGGGCGAGGCGGCGGTGTCGAGCCGCTCGATGCGGAACGTCGACGCTGTTTCTGTATTCCAGTCAGTGAAGGTCTGACGGGCGAGGATCGCGCGCGCAGACGGCGGCAGCGCGAACCAGTGCCCCTCGGTGCGCGCTCCGCCCAGCGTGATGCTGAAGTCCTGGCCCGCACCGATGCCGAGCGCTTCGAGATCGATCACCGCGAGATTCTTGCCGAGCGCGATAACCGGATACGCATCGAGGATCTGCAGCGTGAACAGCGCATGCGAACCGCGCTTGCCGGTGATGCGGTAACGCCCCTCGCCGGAAAGCAGTGCGGAGCGGTAGATGTTGTCGGGGTTGAAGAGACCCGGCCGCCCGTCGAGCCCCGCGGAGCGCCCGAAGTACGGCGCATCCAGATGGCGCGATTGCTCGAAGACGTCGAGGCTCGCAGAGACGAGACCTGCGATGTAACGCTCGGTGGCAGCGGAGCCGGCGGCGGTGGATTCGGGGCGGGTGGAGAGATTGCGTTCGATTGTGGAAATGGTGTCGCCGAGACTCGGGTTGGCGCGCAGCGGCAGTGGGAGGGCGAGGAGACAAAGGAAAATGAGCGGGATAGCGCGAGTCATGTCATGCGCTCAGCTAGGGGTTGGGCAAGCATAAAGGGCAATACGCTGTATGCCCGCTACAGGCATCTGCGCCGACAGCACCCATCACCGCGCCACGATCCGCACGTTGTCGACAAAACACCCCTCGCCCGGGGCGTTGGTGAGACAACGGAAGTTGATGTGTGTGGCGGTGACGGGGAGCGTGAAGGACATCTGCCTGAACCCGGCGTCCTCGGCTGCGCGCGCCGTCGCTTCGAGGACATGCCAGCTGCCGTCGAAGTAGCTCACCCTGAACTCGTCGGCAGCATCGATTCCCTGCAGGCGTCGCACATAGCTCAGGGTGGCGGAGTTGTAACCGCGCAGCGTGAAGCGCCGCGTGATCGTCGAGGCCCCGCCCGTGGCCACGGCTCCGGCCGAGTAGAGTCCGTCGTAGGCCTCGCCGTTGCCATTGCGGCGCGTCCAGGGCGCCCCCGCTCCGCCAGGTGTCCAGTCGAGCCCTTCCTCAAAGGTATCGAAGAGCACCTCCCGCGGCGCGGGCAGGGCATCGCGCTCGTCGCGGTCCGAGGGGCTCGCGCAACCCGGGTCAGCCATGTCGACGAGCGCGTCCTGATCGTTGTCCTGGCCGTCGTCGCACGCGGCAGCGGGCGGTGGCGGCTCCGGGGGCACGCGGAACGCGGTGCGGGCAGTCTGGTTCAGCCAACGCCCGAGCAGGCGGTAGTTCGACTCGCGCTCGGTGGTGGCGAGGCCGGCGATGCCATCACCTTCGAAGGCCTCGAGGTGGACGCTGGTGAGCAGCATCCTGCCGTAGCTGACGGCGGCCGGCAGGTTGCGGTAACGCAGCCGCGCACGCACCGTGCCCAGAAGCGTGCCAGTCTGTGCGTAACCGGCGGTGGGTCCGCCCCAGTACAGCACCCGGCGCCCTCCCGCGAGCGCGGTGATCGCATAGCCCGTACCCACATCGAAATCCGCGATCTCGCGGATGCTGCCCTCGATGCGTGAGGGGTAAGCACCGAGCAGGTCAGCGTGGGCATAGGAAATGCCCTGCCACACGTACTCCCCGGCCGCGTAGTACCAACCCGCGCAGGCACCGAAATACGCGCCACCACCCGCAAGGAAGGCGGCGATACGGGCCTTGCCTGCTGCGCCCAGAGCGCGTTGCGCGAGGTAGGCATCGCCGCCGGGTTGCACGTAGAGCCGCAACGCCGGATAGGCCGCGCGGTCGGCGAGATTGCAGGCCTGCACCTGCGCCGCGCTCAGGAACATGTAGGCGGGGGATGCACTGCCCTCGGGCTGCTGCGCCGCCCACCAGTCGAAGAAGTGCCGCATCCATGACTGCCCCAGCACGGATGCACCGCTGCCGGCATAGACCACGACCTCCGTCGCTGGGGCGATGGGGCAACTCACGGCACCACCCTGAGCGAGGGTCGGCGCCGACCAGAACGGCAACAGCGCGGGGAATGCACACCACGCGCCGCGAAGCCGCAGACGCCCTGGGGCAGGGAGGTGCCGCTTCATCTCAACGCCCCATCACCCTGACGCCCTCCTCCAGACCCTCTGCATACATCTACACCGCCCGCGCACAAGGTCTCGATCTTCGCATCCCAGCCCCACTCGCGGAACTGCTTCAACGTCAAATCGGCATTGGCCTTGTTGTGCGGCGAACCAACGTGGTTGGGCTCCGCGGCCATGGCCTTCATCCAGCCGTCCATCTCGGCCGGGTCGATCTGCGCGTCGAATCGCGATTCCAGCGCGGGATCGGCTGTGGCGCTGCTCGCGAGTGCGGCGGCGGTGATGGCGACGGCGACGGCGACGGCGACGGCGACCAGGCGGGGGTGGCGCATGTGGCGGTTCCTGTTGGTGTTATGCGGTGGAGAATAGGCAGAGCGAGGCGCGTGTCAGCGCCGCGCCTCGAGCTCCTCCCAGCGGGCGTAAACCGTTTCCAATTCCTGACCGATTTCAGCAGCGCGGCGCGCGGCGTCCTGCATCGCGCTGCCCTTCAGGCCGGCCATGCCGGCGAGCAGTTCTGTCTGCTCACTCTCCAGGGATTCGATGCGCAGAGGCAGCGCCTCGAGTTCCTTCGTTTCCTTGAAGCTGAGCTTCGCGCCCGCAGCTTTGCGCGGCGCCGCAGATGCGGGCGTCGGCGCGTTGCCGCGTGCCGGTTCCGCTGCGCGGGATTCAGCAGGCGAGGGCCGCTGCGCGATCCAGTCGCTGTAGCCACCTGCGTATTCCTGCCAGTGCCCGTCGCCCTCGGCAACCAGCGTCTGCGTGACCACGTTGTCGAGGAAGGCGCGGTCGTGGCTCACGAGGAGCAGCGTGCCGGTGTAATCGGCGAGCGTGTCTTCGAGGAGTTCGAGGGACTCGATATCGAGATCGTTGGTGGGCTCGTCCAGCACCAGCAGGTTGGCCGGCTTGGCGAAGAGCCGCGCGAGCAGCAGGCGGTTGCGCTCGCCGCCCGAGAGCGTGCTCACGGGGCTTCTCGCGCGTTCGGGCGGAAAGAGGAAGTCCGCGAGGTAACTCATGATGTGCTTGCGGTTGCCGCCCATCTCGACCCAGTCGGAACCGGGGCTGATGGTCTCGGCGAGCGTGCGGTCCGGATCGAGCTGCGCGCGCATCTGATCGAAGTACGCCACCTCCAGCTTGGTGCCCAGACGCACGCTGCCTTGGTCCGGCGTGAGCTGGCCCAGGATCAGTTTGAGCAGCGTGCTCTTGCCCGCGCCGTTCGGCCCCACGAGGCCCAGACGATCACCGCGGATGAGGCGCAGCGACAGATCGCGCACCAGCACGCGCCCGCCGAAGGACTGCTGCACGTGCTCGAGTTCCGCCACCAGCTTGCCCGAGCGCTCGCCGGCGTCGAGTGAGAGCCGCACATTGCCCAAGCGCTCGCGCCGGGCGGCACGCTCTTCACGCAGGCGCTCCAAACGGCGCACGCGGCCTTCGTTGCGGGTGCGGCGGGCCTTGATGCCCTGCCGGATCCACACCTCTTCCTGCGCCCAGAAATCATCGAATTTGCGCGCGGCGATTTTCTCGGCTTCGAGCTCGTCGTTCTTGCGCTCGCGGTACGCGGCGAAGTTGCCCGGGTAGGAGCGCAACCAACCCCGGTCGAGCTCCACGATGCGCGTGACCACGCGGTCGAGAAAGGCACGGTCGTGAGTGATGAGGATCAGGCCCGGGAGTTTCTGCACCATCTCTTCGAGCAGCGCGATGGCGCCGATATCGAGGTGGTTGGTGGGTTCGTCAAGCAGCAGGAGCTCGGGTTCCATCGCCATCGCGAGCGCGAGCGCTGCACGCTTGCGCTCTCCGCCCGAGGCGCTCGCAGGATCTCCCTCTGCGCGCACCGATAGCCGGTGCAGGTATTCGTCCAGCCGCGCCTCCACGCGCCAGCGCTCGCGCTCGTCGTGCATGTCGTCGAGCGCGCCGCGCAGCACCAGGCTCTCGCGCATGGTCTCTGCAGGTGGCAGGACAGGCTCCTGCTCCACCAACACCACGTGCACGCCCTCGCCGGTGCGCACATCTCCACCGTCGAGCACCGCCTGCCCGGCGATCACGCGCAACAAAGAGGACTTGCCGCTGCCGTTGCGGCCGATGAGGCCGAGGCGCTCGCCGCGCATCAGCCGCAGGCCGGCGCCGTCCAGCAGAGGGTGCGAGCCGTAGGCGAGCTCGGCGCCCTCGATCTGCAAAATCAGACTCATGGTGATGACCTGTAGACGGGCAGCTCGATGCGCGAAGGGTGCGCCGCGCTGGTGTGAATACGGTGACGCGCTGCGCGGTAGGCCTCGGGCGGTGCGTCCATGATCGAGTCGACCCACGTCTGCGGATTGCGGTCGTACAGCGGGAACCAGCTGCTCTGCACCTGCACCATCAGGCGGTGCCCGGGGAGGAAGGTGTGATTGGTCTCGGGCAGCGGAAAGCGGTATTCGAGCGCGCGATTCGCCTTGATGGGCGCGGGCTTTTCCAGCGACTCGCGATAGCGACCGCGGAAGATGTTGGCGGCGATCATGATCTGCATCCCGGAGCGCGCGGCGTCCTCTGGATCCTGCCCGGGGAATACGTCGATCAGCTTCACCACCCAGTCGGCATCGGTGCCGGTCGTTTCGGCCTGCAGGAATACCTGCGGCGTACCACGAATGGTGAGTGGCTCGGTGAGCGTTGCGCTCTGCCAGGTCGCGACGTCGGGTCGGCCATCGACGAAACGCTGGTCCTGCGTGAGCCAGCTGCGCCACTGTGCGATGGACTCGTCGTCATCGTAATTCACACCCAACACGGGACGCTGCACGTAAGGCACAGGCTTGGCAGGGTCTGATACGTATTCCGCAAATCCGCCATCGCGCGGCGGCGCCGTAAACGCCAGACCGCCCGCCGACTGCAGGTACAGCGGTGCCGTGGCGTTGTTGGCAGGCCAGGCCGTGAAATTGCGCCAGCGGTTGCTGCCCGTCTCGAAGGCCGTCACGGGCGCGAGACGCGGATCGGGCGCACCGGCAAGCGCGTGGCGAAGGAAGGGAAGCATCACGTCTTCGCGGAAGCGCTTCGCGGTGTCCTCGTCGAAATCGAGCGGCCCCAGCGTGGTTCCCTTGCCGAAGTGCTGCCCGTGATACCACGGCCCGATGGCGAGGAAATTCGCATCGTTTGCGGCGTCGTGCCGTTCCATCGCGGCATAGGCCGCGGGCGCGCCGTAGATGTCTTCCTGATCGAACAGCCCGTGCACGTGCAGCGTGGGCACGGCGCGGGTGGGCGTGTCGAACCAGCGGTCGGCGGCCACGTCTTTCCAGTAGGGGCCGTAGGCGGGGTTCTGCATGAGGCGCGTCCACATCTCGTGGCGCTGGTCGAGCACCCCGCCAAATGCACTCACCGCGCTGCCTTTGCCCAGCAGCCAGGCGTAGAGATCACGCTCCGGGTACGGGTAGGAGACGAAGGCCTCGTTGTCCGTCTGCATGTTGAAGATGAAGTCGAAGGCATAGACCGCGCGGAACGCGCCCCAGTGGAACCAGTCGTCGGACTTCCACACGTCCACTACAGGATTGAAGGGAATGGCAGCGGCAAGCGCGGGGTGCGGATCGCGCAGTGCGGCAAGCGCCAGCCAGCCCGGGTACGAAGTGCCCCAGATGCCCACCTTGCCGTTGTTGCCGGGGAGCTTCTTCACCAGCCAGTCGATGGTGTCCCAGGCGTCGGTGGTCTCGTCAGTGTTGCTGGTGTTGAAGGCGCCGCGCGGCACGCGGTACATCGCGTACTCGCCGCCCGAACGGAAGCGCCCGCGGATGTCCTGGAAGGCGTAGATGAAGCCCTTGCCCGCGAACTCCGTCCCGCGCATTACAGCGAGTTGCGTGGTGGCGCGGCTGCCGAAGACATCGCTCGCATCGTAGGGCGTGCGCTCCAGCAGCACGGGCAATGGCCCCGCGGCGCCTTTCGGTGTGAGGACGAGTGTGTAGAGTTCCACGCCGTCGCGCATGGGGATGCGGTGTTCGCTCAGCGTGAAGTCGTCTTCGGGGAAGGCGATGCGCAGCGGTGCGTCGTCAGCCCGTACGGCCATGAGCGGGAGCAAGGCGAGGCACAGGATGGCGATGAGGCGCAGGGGCATTGCGGGGGCTCGGGGGGTGGGGAGGCGGGGCATTGTGCCATTGGCTGCATACGGAGGGGTTGGCTCGTTGACCGAGCGTCCGGAAATGGCGCCGGCGTAGCGCGGCGAGCCGGGCGGGACGTGATCGTCAGGTGCCTTTCAGCTGCGGCTCGGTATCCATGCTTCTGTGGAGGATGCGAATGATCTGAATGGCGCTGCTCGTGCCGTCCCTGTAGAAGACCAAGTGGCTTCCCTGCGGAAACTTCCGGTAACCGGGCAGGATGTCGTCGCAGGTCTTTCCCAAAGCCGGGCTGGCTGCGAGCAGGTGGAAGGCGTCATCGAACTGCTTGATGTACAGATTCCTCTGTTCGATGCCCCACTTCTCTTCTGTGTAGATGGCAATCGCACGCAAATCTGCCTTCGCACGCTGCGTGAGGGTGAAGGGCCTCATGCGTTGCGGGCGTCCAGCTCCGCGATGAATTCACTGAGGCCGTAGTCGGCGGTACCGCTTTGCTCTCCTTCCGAAAGCATGCGGCGCAGCGCCACTCGCTGGCTCTCGGTGTCTTCAAGCAAACGAAGCCCGGCCCGTACTACCTCGCTTGCTGAAGCGTAGCGGCCGTTCTCGATCTGATGGGCGATGAAGCCCTCGAAGTGTTCACCCAGACTGACGCTGGTGTTCTTGGCCATAAGGGGCTCCTTGTACCAATGAATACCGGATGTTGGTATCTAGTTGGCGTGGGAGTCAATCCTGGTGTTGTGCCTTGGGTCCGTTCGGGGTCTCGCAGTTGATGCGTGTTCGCAATGTCGGTCCCCGTAGGCTGCCCGGGCCGTCTGTGCTAGCGCAGGGGAAGCCTGAGCCCTTTGCGCGAGCCGCGCTGCCCGGCACACTCCCCCTTACCGCCACGTGCTGCTGAACCCGCCAGAACAATGACCAGCCTCCCGCTCCACACGCTCCATGGCCACCTCTTCGTCGAACTGGACGGCGGCTTGTGGGTGCTGGACACCGGTGCGCCGAACAGTTTCGGCATTTCGACGCAGCTCACCGTTACGGGCGAGATGTTCCGCATCGGCACGAATTACCTGGGGCTCGATGCTGCCGCGCTTTCGCAATCCGTCGGCGTGACGTGTGTCGGGCTGCTGGGGGCAGATGTACTCGGTCGGTTCGACCATGTCCTGGACACCGCGAGCGGCAGGCTCGTCGTGTCGACAGAAGAGCTTTCCCATACGGGAAACGCAGTCAGTCTCGAGGAATTCATGGGGATTCCCATCATCACGGCCGAGGTCGATGGCTGCGAATGCAGGATGTTCTTCGATACCGGCGCGCGCTTCTCCTATTTCCAGAGTGACGCGCTCACGCGTTTCCCGTCGGCTGGCAGCGTCACGGATTTCTACCCGGGCTTTGGCGAATTCCAGACAGGCACGCACTACGTGCCGGCCACGTTCGGCGGCGAAACCCGCACTCTGCGCTGCGGCAGCCTGCCCGAATCGCTCGGCGCGACGCTGATGATGGCGGGCACGGTAGGCATTATCGGCAACGAGATTCTCGGCAACCGCAGCATCGGCTACTTTCCGCGCAGGCGGATGATGCTCTTGTGAGCAGGGGGACACCGCAGCATGCACTGCCACACCCACCTCGGGAAGAACGCTGATGTTTTCAAGCGAACAGGAGGTCGCGTCCTTTCACGACGCGTGGACTTTCACCGCTACAGGGTTGTCAGCCGCCAACATGATGCAAATCCTCAGGGTCACCGCGCTTGTTCTGCTCGCCGGTTGCGCCCGGTCGCCCCAAGAGGCGACACAGCCCGTTGCAGCGCCCGTTCGAACGGGCAGCCCGCTGTTGTCGCAAGTCTCGGCGGATCGACCGGAGGTTGGTTGGGACGAAAAGAGTCTCGTCACAGCTGACTTTGACGGTGACGGAAAGTCCGACCAGGCGGCGCTGGGGTTCGTCGGCGACAGGTTCGTGCTGGCCATTGGCAGAAACACCGGACCCGGCACGTACAGCCGACAGCTGCTTTCGTTTGGCATCAATGGAACCGAGCACGCCGCAACCTGCGGCCCGACCATCGTGCTGGAGGTGCATCCCGTCTCCTGCGCCTACCAGACCGACGAGGTCACGCTGCCTGGCTGCGTCGCGTCCTCCGCAGCTTCAGGCCTGACCGTCGGCGGCGGTGAGTGCGATGCGATCCATCTCTATTGGCATCACGGCCAGAACGAGATGGTGTGGTGGAGAAACTGACGGTCAAACTCCCGGAACCCGGCACCGGCCGCAGGAATCCGGCCCTCACTCACATCCGGAGATCACAATGCCCGTGATACGGCCCATCGATCAGCACATCGAAAGAATCGAACAGGTCGACAAAGAGAACCCGAACCTGGAGTGCTGGCTCACAGAGCCCGGACGTCTCACGCAGTTCGGGGCGTTCATCCACATCCTGCAGCCCGGGACACAATCGTCCATCAAGCACTGGCACAGCGACGAAGATGAATTGGTGTACGTGCTTGAAGGCGAGGTCACCGTGCTCGAAGGCACAACGGAATCGCGGCTGCGGTCGGGCGATGCAGCCGCATTCAAGGCCGGGGATCCACTTGCGCACGCGCTGTGCAACAAAAGCGCAACACCCGCGAAAGTGCTGGTGGTGGGGACGAGAGCACACCGTGATCGCATCACCTATCCGGAGCACGATCGACAGCTGCTCCGGGACCGATCACAGCCGGAGGATGTGTGGACCGATTTGCAAGGTAACCCGGCCAGCAATCCGTACGCGGCGTAGGCATGTAGCGTGCGCGGCCAGTCGAGCCGGTCTTGGGCCCCGCCTGTGAGAACGCTGATGCATGACACTTCACTCAATCGATTCGTGCAGGCACAGGAGCGCGACTACGACACCGCGATACCGGGTAGGCGTCTGGTGGCGTCCGTGAAGGCGATCCTGGCGCACGCCGGCCGGAATATCACTGAGATCCTGGACGAAGTCGATGCCCTGAAATTCAGGTCATGCCTTACCCTCTTTGCCAGCGTCGCCTCTCACGAGGCTTGCTTCAGAGCCTGAGCCAACGCCGCCCCATTCCTTGCAGAAGAGACGAATCCATGAACGCCCACATCCTCAGCCACCAGCCCGATGCCGAGTTTTTCATCGATGAGCAGTGTTACATCAACGAGCTTTCCAACAGCGAGAGCGACCCCTCACTGTCCATCGCCAAAGCGCGGGTGAAGCCCGGAGTGTCGACGCGCTGGCACGCACTGAAAGACACGGTCGAGCGATATGTGATCCTGGCGGGAACGGGGCGCGTGGAAGTGGGTGAGCTGCCCGCTCAGGACCTCGGCCCGCATGACGTCGTCATCATTCCCGCGGGTTGCAGACAGCGCATCAGCAACACGGGGGACGAGGATCTGGTTTTCCTGGCGCTGTGTTCGCCGCGGTTTGATGTGGCGTGTTACGAAGAGCTGTGAGGGCGGCCGTTCACACGGCATCCCGAAGCGTGCAAGAGTAAGGCCCGCTGTACCGGAACCGGAGGGACACTCATATGCCATGGCTGATGCTTTTCGTTGCTGGCTTGCTGGAGGTGGGCTGGGCCATCGGCCTCAAGTACACCGAGGGCTTCACGCGGGCGGTTCCATCGGTGCTCACGCTCGCGGCGATGGCCGGTAGCGTGTTCCTGCTGGGTCTCGCGATGAAATCCCTGCCGGTGGGCACGTCCTATGCGGTGTGGGTGGGCGTCGGTGCCGTGGGTACTGCCATCCTCGGCATGGTGCTCTTCAACGAGCCGGCGAACGCTGGCCGCATTCTGAGCCTCGGCCTGATCGTGGCGGGCATCGTGGGTCTCAGGCTGGCGACGCCAGCATGAGGAGTCCCGATGCCCGACAGCGCATTGCAAGGCCCATGAAGACATCGAGCTTCGAGGGTGGATGCCTCTGCGCGAACATCCGTTTCCGGGCGGTCGGCCCGGCGTCGAACCCTCACACCTGCTCCTGCAGGATGTGCCAGCGACACACGGGTGCGCTGACGGCGGCATGGGTCGAGTTCCCGCGCGACAGCGTCTCGTGGATCGGCCCGGGCGGAAGCCCTGCCACGTGGCGATCCTCGCCGCGCTCGAGCCGCGCTTTCTGCCCCGTCTGCGGGAGTTCGATCGGCGCGATCGACGACGACCCGGTCATCGCGCTCCTGCTCGGCAGCTTCGACTCGGCAGGACGCAAACAACTGGCAGCCGTGTCGCACTCCTACGTGTCGGCACGGCCGCGCTGGTGGCATGTGCACTCCGACGGCGAGGTGCAACGGTGATC
>JBILEG010000370.1:0-3975 GCA_044352225.1 Pseudomonadales bacterium
GAGCACCTGTCCACGGCCGATGCCTGGCACCGCCTGCTGAACCTCGGTTTCCGGCTGCCCGCGGGCGCAGGCACGGATGCCATGGCGAACTACGCCTCTCTCCGCGGCCCGGTAGGCTTGAACCGCGTGTTCCTGAACCAGTCCGATCGCAGCCCTGAGGCGCTGAAAAAAGGCATCCGGGAAGGACGTGGCTTCGTCAGCAACGCGCCGCTGCTCGGTTTGCAGGTGGAGGGACGTGCGCCCGGTGATGTGGTGTCCCTGTCTGCGCCAGGCGAGGTGTCTTACCGCCTTGCCCTGCGCAGCCCCGTGCCGGTGCAGCGCGTGGAACTCTTTGTGAACGGCAAAGTGGCGGCGACATTGCGGCCTGATCGCAACGGCAGCGGCGACTGGGAGGGGAGCCTGCGCGTTCCCGCGAGCGGTTGGATCACGGCGCAGGTGATCGGCAAACCCACACCGCTGCTGCTCGACATGTACCCGTTCGCAACAACCAACCCGGTGTGGCTGGAGGTCGCCGGCGCGCCGCCGCGCTCGCCTGCGGACGCGGCCTACTTCAGCGCATGGATCGCGCGCGTGATCGCCGACGCCGCGGCGCGCACGGACTGGAACACCGACGACGAGAAGCGCCAGACGCTGGATTACCTGCGTGCCGCGCAGGCGCGTTTCGATGCCATGAAATGAGAGTGGACCGAGGCCTCGCCCCACCACGCGGCTGTGCGGCTGCGGAGATTCGGGGCTGGCTTTCCTGCAGGAGAGAACCGTGGATGTGATGGACCGTCTGGGAATCGGAGCCTTGGAGCAGGGAGCCTGTTCCGGCCCGCAGGACTGGCATGCTGTTCAGGGCGGCGCTCGGCTCGCATCACATAACCCCGCGAACGGCGCGCTGCTCGGCACCGTGTGTTGCGCGGGTGATGCCGATTACACACGAGTGATGGCATCCGCTCGCGAGGCCGCTCTTGCATGGCGCCTGGTGCCCGCGCCCAAGCGCGGCGAGATCGTGCGCCAGATCGGCGATGCGCTCCGCGTGAACAAGGACGCGCTAGGTTCGCTGGTCAGCCTG
The DNA here is from genome assembly GCA_044352225.1 of Pseudomonadales bacterium. Lineage (GTDB taxonomy): Bacteria > Pseudomonadota > Gammaproteobacteria > Pseudomonadales > UBA5518 > UBA5518. The sequence goes on from JBILEG010000370.1 coordinate 1,058, forward strand.
GAAGTCGGGAAGATCAAGGCCGAGGGCGACGGCGAAGTCCAGGAGATGATCGATATGGCCGACTTCGCCGTCGGTCAGAGCCGCATGCTTTACGGCCTCACTCTGCACTCCGAGCGTCCTGATCACGCGATGCGCGAACTCTGGCATCCGCTCGGCGTCGTCGGCGTGATGACGGCCTTCAATTTCCCTGTTGCGGTGTGGAGCTGGAATGCTTTCCTTGCTGCGATCTGCGGCAATGTCACGGTGTGGAAGCCCTCGCCCAAATCGCCGCTCACGGCTGTTGCGGTGCAGAAAATCTGCAACGCGGTGCTCGAGAAGAACGGCGTCCCGGCGGTGTTCCAGTTGCTCGTCGATGGCCCCGACAATGTGCTCGCGCAGCGCATGGTCGATGACCCTGCGGTGGATCTGCTGAGCTTCACGGGTTCCTCGCGCGTGGGGCGGGACGTCGCCTCGCGTGTGGCGGGGCGCTTCGGCAAGTGCCTGCTCGAACTCTCCGGAAACAACGCGATCATTGTTGATCAGGATGCGGATCTCGGTGTCGCGCTGCCGTCCATCGCTTTTGGTGCGGTGGGTACCGCCGGGCAGCGCTGCACCACCACGCGACGGCTGATCGTGCACCGTTCGCGCGAGGCTGAACTGACGGCTGCACTTGCCGCGGCCTATGCGCAAGTGCAGGTGGGAGACCCGCTTGCCCCCGACACGCTGATGGGGCCGCTGATCGACGCCGAGGCTGTGCATGCCTTCGAAGCGACCGTGGCAGCGGCTGTTGCGGAGGGAGCCGGGCTTGTCTGCGGCGGCAAGCGGGTCGAAGGTCCCGGGCATTTCGTGCAGCCCACGCTGCTGCGTGCCCGAAATGACATGGCCTGTGTGCAGCAGGAAACCTTCGCCCCGATCCTCTACGTGATGCCCTTCGACACGCTGGACGAGGCCATCGCCATGAACAATGCCTCTCGCTTCGGCTTGTCCTCGGCGCTGTTCACGCGTGATCTGCGCGCGGCGGAGCGCTGGTTGTCCGCGGCCGGTTCGGACTGTGGCATCGCCAATATCAACATCGGCACCAGCGGTGCGGAGATCGGCGGTGCCTTCGGCGGCGAGAAAGAGACCGGCGGCGGGCGCGAGGCGGGCTCGGATGCCTGGAAAGCCTATATGCGCCGCCAGACGAGCACGGTGTTCCATGGCGAGCGTCCTGTGCTCGCGCAGGGCATCGAGTTCCGGCTCCCCGGCTGAACCGTTTTCACTCCGGGCGCTATCTTCCCCTGCGGGCAGGCGCCCTTCGTTCTCAAGAGGTCGATGTGATGACTCTGCAAGACAAGCGCGTTGTGGTGACGGGGGCGAACGGTGCGCTCGGGCGTGCGGTGGTGGCGCGTGCCCGTGCACTGGGCGCCGAGGTGGTACAGCTCGATATCGCTTTCCCCGCTGATGCGGGTGCGGACTGTCACATCGTCGATCTTGCCGATGCTGGCGCAACGGCTGCCCTGTTCCTGAACATCGGTCGCGTCGACGTACTGATGAACGTAGCAGGCGGGTTCGACATGGGGCCGCGCACCTGGGAGGTGACGGATCCCCAGTGGGACGCCATGTTCGCCATCAATGTGCGCACGCTGCAGAACGCGCTGCGTGCCGCGGTGCCGGGCATGATCGCGTGCGGGCGGGGCAGCATCGTCAACGTGGGCGCGCTCGGTGCGCTGAAGGGGCAGGGCGGGATGAGCGCCTATACCGCCGCGAAGAGCGTGGTGATGCGCCTCACCGAAAGCCTCTCGGCCGAACTGAAGGAGCAGGGCATCAACGTGAACGCGGTGCTCCCCAGCCTGATCGACACCCCGCGCAACCGTGCCGACATGCCGGGTGCCGATTACGCCCGCTGGGTGGGCGTGGATGATCTGGCGGCGGTGATGTGTTTCCTCGGCAGCGATGCCGCGCGTGCCGTGCACGGTGTACTGCTGCCGGTGAGCGGGCTCGTCTGAGCCTCAGGCGAACATGGCCGCAGCGCTTGCGGCGAGCGTCATCAGGAACAGAAACCAGCGCAGCAGCCGCGGGCTTGCCTTAACCGCGATGCGCACCGCGATCGCGGCGCCGATCATGGTGGCAGCGCCGAGCGCGAGCCCCGGCACCCACTGCACCAGCCCGTCCGCGATGAAGATCACCAGTGCCACCACGGTGAATGCGCAGGTGCAGAGCATCTTGAGCGCATTGCTGCGCAGCAGGTCGTAGCGCAGCGTGCCGCAGAGCACGGTGATGAGCACGAATCCCACGCCCGCGTGCACGAAGCCGCCGTAGATCCCCGCGATGAACAAGCCCCACCAGGCGGCGGGGCGCTCTTTCACGCGAAACGGCACGGTCCCCGGAGGCGGTTCCACGATATCCGGACGCACCAGAATCAGCAGCGCGCAGCCGAGCATCGTCGCGAGCAGCACTGGCTTCAGCGTGGTGGCAGGCAGCCAGGCGGCGAGCAGTGCGCCCACGAGTCCGCCGAGGAGGTTCGGCAGCAGCACGGGCCAGAGATCGGTGGTTTCAAGCTTGCCGCGGCTGTGGAAACCCTGCAGTCCGACCAGCGACTGCAGCATGATCCCCACGCGATTGGTGGCGTTGGCAATGTCCGCAGGCATGCCGAGCAGCATCAGCGCGGGGATGGTGAGGTTGGAGCCGCCGCCGGCCAGGGTGTTGATGATGCCGGCGAGTACGCCGGTCACCAGCAGGATCGCGTAACCCGTGATGTCGAGCGCGGCCAGAGCCTCCACCTGCGTCAGGCGCGCGGCGTGCGGTCGTAGACCTTTTGCTCGGCAAAGGCCGCTGGCACCTCGGCGCGGTCAACATAGAACTGCGCGTACCACTGTCGGAGTTTGTGAATGGGGCCGTCGCCATCACAGAGCAGCGGATTGTCGACGCGGCACTTGGTGTGCCAGATCTCGACGTCCTGG
>JBILEG010000371.1:0-3971 GCA_044352225.1 Pseudomonadales bacterium
CAGGAACTCGAGACCCTTTTCCTGCGCGCGCTGGCCCACCACTGTTTTGAGGTTCTCGAGCACGTCGTCGAGCCGGAAGGAGAGGCTCTCGAGTTCGAGGCGGTCGGCCTCGATCTTCGAGAAATCCAGGATGTCGTTGATCACGCCGAGCAAAGAGGTGCCGGCGCCGTGGATCTTCTCGACATAATCGCGCTGGCGCGGCGTGAGATCGGTTTTCAGGCACAGGTGCGACATGCCGATCACCGCGTTCATCGGCGTGCGGATCTCGTGGCTCATGTTGGCGAGGAACATGCTCTTGGTGCGTGTGGCGTCCTCTGCGCGCTGCCGCGCGGACTCCACTTCCTCGGACTTCGCATTGATCTCGGCATTGGCCTGCAGCAGGTCCTGCTTCTGCCGCATGAGTTCGTCTTTCTGCTGCTGCATTTCCTCGGCCGAGACCTTGAGCTCCTCGGTCTGGATGCCGAGGATCTCGGCCTGGCGCTGCGTCTCCTGCAGGAGTTCGCGGGTGCGGCGGTTGCGCTCGAAGATCTCGAGGTTGAGCGCGAGTGGCACCAGCAGCAGCGCCATCAGCTCGCGCTCGAAGTCGTTGAAGGGCTGCAGTGTGGCGAGTTCGATCACAGCCAGCGCGCGCCCGTCGACGGAGAGCACGGGGGCTGCCGTGACGGCGCGGGGTGCCGTGCTGCCCAGCCCCGATGCGATACGCAGGTAGCCGTCGGGAATGTCACGGATCTCGAGGATCCTGCTCTCCTGCGCGCACTGACCTACCAGGCCCTCTCCGGGGTGGAATGCAGTTGCCTCGCCTGCGGCGGCGCTGAAGCCGTAGCCACCTGCGTAGTGGTAGCGTCCGTCTGCGGGCTCGAGGGCGTATAAGGCGCCCACCTGTGCGCGCATGGCGGGCGCCACCTGCGACATCAGTGCCGCGGCGAACTCCCCGATGCTCTGGCGGTCTTGCACGGCGGCTGAGATGTCCGCCAGCCGTGCCTTGATCTCGGAGGTTCGCGCCTCGGCCTGCGCGGATTTCTGCAAGGCGAGCAGTGCGCGCGCCATGGCACCGATCTCGTCACCACGGTCTGAGGCCGGCAATTCGGCGCTCAGGTCTCCGCCTGCGATGCGGGTCATCGATGCGGTCATGGATTCAACGGGCCGGAGCACGGAGTCGCGCATCAGCAGGGCCACGCCCAGCAGCAGGGCGATGGTGATGGCCTTCAGGCCGAGGATGACGTCATCGCTCTCGCTACGCAGGCGTTGCGCTGCCAGGGTGTTCTGCTCGGCGCCCTCCTGGTTATAGGCGAGGAGACGGTCGAGCTGGGTCTTGGCGTTGACGTAGTCGTCTTCGGCCTCGCGCATCATGAAGGCCTGCGCCTCCTGCTGCCGGCCCTCGTCCGAGAGGCGCATCACCGCGGGCAGGTGGTCCTGGAACCTGTCGAGGGCCGCCATGAAGTCCCGCCCCAGCGCCTGCTCCTCGGTCGTGGCCACGCTCGGTGTGTAGGCCTCCCACGCTGCCTTGACGTTGTTCTGCAGATCCGCGATACGCCGCGCACGCAGCTGTTTTTCGGAGTCTTCCGCGACCAGCATGTGCGCGTTGATGGCGCGGCGCTCCTCGGCCAGGGCATCGCGGATATCGGAGAGGTGGCGGATGGAGACCAGCCAGTTCGTGTACGTCTGCGTGGCGCTCTCTTCCAGTAGCGCGAGCCGCGACAGCGCTACCCAGCCGTTCAGCACCATCAGCGCTATCACCAGTGCCAGCGCGGCCATCAGCTTTCTGCCGATGCGGATGTTGTCGAGGGATTTCAGAAGCGGCATGGCATGCTCCGGTTCAGGGTCTCCGTGCCGTCCTGGCTGTGATGTAGGTGCAACTGCCAGCCGCCTTCAGGTGCGTGGTGGCGAGCCCGAGGTTGCCTTCGATGCGGCTGGTGAACAGGATGCCGTCCGGTCGCAGGCATGCGGCGACGTTGCGCAGTATCCGCTCCTGCGTGACACGATCGAGGTAGATCAGCACGTTGCTCAGGAAGATCGCGTCGAAGGGTGCTTCAGCCGGCGGTTGCCACTGCGCCTGCGCGAGATCGAGGTGGCGGAAGTGCACGCGCTCGTGCAGTGCTGCCGGGATGTCCCATCGTGGAGCCGTGGCAGAACCCGAGGGGAGCAGGTGCGAGCGCATGCGCAAGGGCAGGGGGCCCAGCTCTTCCTGCGTGTAACGCGCGGTGGCGGCGGCCTCGAGCGAGCGCGTGTCGATGTCCGTGCCCAGCACCCGCCAGTCCCAGTGCGGCGCGAGTTGCGGGAAACGGGCGGCCACTTCGGTTGCGACCAGAGCCATGGTCCAGGCTTCTTCGCCCCGCGCGCAGGCGGCCGACCACATCCGCAGGGGGGCACCACTCTGGATGCGCAGGCAGAGGTGCTCGGCGAGGATCGGCCAGTGCTCGGGCTCGCGCCAGAAGCAGGAGTAATTGACGGTGAGCAGGTTGCGGAGTTCTGTCTTCGCGGTGGCATCTCCGCCTTCCGCGCTGTCGAGCAGTTGTGACAGGGAAGGTTCACCGCGGGCCAGAAGTTCTGCCGCCACGCGGGAGGCCACTACACCGGGCTTGATGCCCGCATCTGCCACGCCGGATATCTGCCCCAGCTGTGCCGAGGTGCGCTCGATGAGGAGGTCCAGACCTGCGGCTGACACGCGATGACGGTCCCGGCGAAAGTGGATATGGGAGCCCGCGCGCGCAATGACCAAACCGAACCGCGGGCCGCGGGCCGCGGGCATCATGCCGCAGAAAGTAGGGTAATTGCTATGCGACCTCGCGTGGAGACCGTGATTCCCTGGCGGTCCGATGGAATAATCCGCGCTGGTCTCAGGATTCCCGGATGCTCCTCCCCTTTTTGCCCCTGCCAACATCGTTCTCGCTGCCCCCCGCTCTGCGGCTCATCGCTGTGCCATTGCTCGCGTTTGCCGCGCAGGGCCTTCGCGCCGACAACGTCCTCGAGACCATCCAGGTCACTGCCACCCGCCGGCCGGAGTCCACCTTCGAGGTGCCCGTCGCGACCACCGTGGTGACGCGGGAGGATCTGGCGAAGGCGCCGTTACAGACGGTGATGGATGCGCTGCGTGGCACTCCGGGTGTTTTCGTGCAGCAGACAACGCCCGGGCAGGGCGTGGTGATCCTGCGGGGCCTCAAAGGCTCCGAGATCCTCCACGTCGTGGATGGCTTCCGCCTGAACAACGCGATCTTCCGCAATGCGCCGAGCCAGTATGTCGCCCTGGTCGATGCCCAGTCGCTGGAGCGCATAGAGGTGGCGCGTGGCCCCATGTCATCGCTCTATGGCAGCGACGCGATGGGTGGTGTGGTGCAGATGCTGGGATGGCAGCCGGATTTCACGGGCGTCACGGGATGGGCCGGCACCGCGCGTTTGCGTGCGGCGCTGGGCAGCGCGGACCGCTCCGCGCTCGGTCGCGCCGAAGCGGCTGCAGGGCATGATGGCTTTGCCATCAGTGGCGGGTTGACGTGGCAGGACGTGGGCGAGCGCCGTGTGGGTGACGGCGAGCGATTGCCTTTCAGTTCTTACGAGGCCATGTCTGCCGATCTCAAAGTCCGCGCGCGTGTGGGTGAGGGGCAGGAGTGGATGGCCTCGGCGCAGTTCAGCGAGCAACCCGAAACCCCGCGCCACGACGAACTCACCCCGGGCTTTGGCCAGACACATCCGAATTCCGCGGAGTTCCTGTTCGAGCCGCAGGAGCGCGAATTCCTCCACCTGCGTTGGCGCGCCACCGCACCCGGGCCGTGGTGGGACAGCGCCGAGGCGCATCTCGGGCAGCAGGACATCGACGACAGCCGTCGAACGCGCGATTTCGGCTCCTTCAGCCAGGACCGCGAGCACAACCGCGTGCGCACGCGCGGCCTGACATTCCAGGCTTTCAAGGAACTCGGTCCGAGCCATGCCGTCACCTGGGGTGCGGACTTCTACGACGACGAGGTGGCGTCCAGCCG
>JBILEG010000372.1:0-3967 GCA_044352225.1 Pseudomonadales bacterium
GAGACTGAGTGCATCTGACTCGCTCGTGGCGGGCCAAAACTACTTCGCGTTCTTCTACCAAGCCTACGGAGCGTTGTCGCAGACGCACTGGATGACAAGCGACGAATCAGGGGCGAGCCTCTCACATTGCATGCGGAACTACGACAGCAATCCGTGCGCGGGCCCGGGCAAATCCTACTTCTCAGACTCCACACTGGAACTGCTGCCAACACTCGCGATCGTGGACGCAGACGGTCTGCCGCCACCCCCGGTGTCCGAGGTCCCTTTGCCCGGCACCCTGCCCCTGCTTTTGGCTGGCGTGGTTGGGCTAGCCGTGTCGCGTCGCAGGTCCACGGCTCCCGCCTGAACACCACGACAAGGCGGCCCGCGGAACGATCCGCGGGCCCCTGGCCTCCCGAAGAAAGTCGCCTCACCCCTCTACGATGTACTGGGCAACGTGGGCCTCTTCATGGCCGCCTGCGCTTGTCACCACCGTCGCGCGTGTGGCGTTCAGCGTGTCGAAATGCGCGGCGATCACCTCGCTACCGAGCGTCGAGCCATCGTTCTTGCCGATGGTGATCGCGGGCCAGCGTCCGTCACGGAACATGAACAGCACGGTGGTGCCTTCTGGGCCCGCCACGAGCGGACCATAACCGCGGTTCGCAAGCCCCACCCGGATATCGCCCGCGTGATGCCACGTCGCGCCAACGCGCTGCATCCTTGCGGATCAGTACCGAAAGGAGCTTGGCAAAATGTGGCAAGCACCGGATTAAATGGGGTCTGACCCCATTTCTTTTGTCAGGTGCTGCGGGTTTGCCAGCCGGCGAGTTGCTTGCCGACGGGCAGTTCGCGCACACGCACGCCGGTGGCGGCAAAGATCGCATTGGCGATAGCCGGACCGGCGGGCGGCACCCCGGGCTCGCCGATGCCGCCGGATTTACCCTCGCTCTGCAGGATCTCCACATCGAGGCTGTGCGGTGCCGCACGCATGCGCGTCACCTCGTAGTCGCTGTAGTTCGATTGCTGCACGCGGCCGTCCGCGAAGGTTATCGCGCTATGGAGCGTGTTGCTCATCGCCATCACCACTGCGCCTTCCATTTGCGAGACGGCGCGATCCGGGTTGACCACGAAACCGGTATCGACTGCCACGGTGGCGCGTGGCAGCAACACGGTGCCATCCGCCAGCACCTCCACTTCTGCCACGACCGCCACATAGGCGAGGAAACTGCGGTGCACCGCGATGCCGCGCCCGCGCCCGCGCGGCAAGGGATCACCCCAACCGCTGCGCCGGCGCACCGATTCGACGACTGCGCGTACGCGCGCCGTCTCGAGCGGGTGCTCTGCCCAGGGCGCGCCGTAATAGGTCTCGGACGCGCCGACCAGGCCGTTCTTGTACAGATCCACCGTGCGGTCCGGGCCTATCAGCTGCAGCAGGAAATCCGCGGGGTCCATCCCCGCCGCGTGCGCGAGTTCGTCGACGAAGGAGCCGATCGCGAAGCCGTGGTGGATCGCGTTCACGCTGCGGTACCAGCCGATACGCGTGTGCGCGGGCGCGGCGCACACCTCCACACTCATGTCGGGCACATCCCACGGGACATCGCTCGCGCCGTTGCTGAGCTCATCGGGTGTGGGCAGCGCGTCTTTGGCGAAGGTCGCGCTGATCGAGGGGTAGGCCGAGCGGTGCAGCCAGGCGCTCACCTTGCCGCCCTCGCCCAGCGCGGCTTCCAGACGGTGCGCCGCTACCGAGTGGTAGTAGGAGTTGCGCATATCGTCCTCGCGACTCCACTGCACGCGCACGGGTGCGCCGATCTCTTTGGCGAGGAACGCGGCTTCGCAGAGGAAATCGGGCTTGGATTTGCGTCCGAAGCCACCTCCCAGCAGCGTCACGTGTACCGTGACATCCGCCTCGTCGATGCCGAGGTATTCCGCCACTGTGGCGCGCGCGTCGTAGGGTGACTGCGTCGGCGCCCAGATCTCCATCTTGCCAGCGGCTCCATCTGCGCGTGCGAGAGGTAGGGCACGTGATACTCGGCAACATGCGTTTGCTTTGCCGAGGCCAGCGCCTTCGCAGCGTCCCCGTGGGTGCGACCCGGCGCACCCGGAGCGCGGATGCTTTTCTCGAGGCTCGTGCGGTAGGCAGCGGATTCATGCGCACCGTTGGCGCCCGCATCCCAGGTGATCTTCAGGGCATCACGCCCGCGCAGCGCCGCCCAGGTATTGCGCGCGATCACCGCCACGCCACCGAGCGGCAGGTAGGCGCCCGGCAAGGGCGCCGGCGCGATGCGCACGACGCGCTCCACGCCAGGCACGGTGAGCGCAGCGCTGTCATCCACGCTCACCAGCGTGGCACCCCAGACCGGCGGCCGGGCGATCACGGCGATCTTCATGCCGGGCAGGCGCACATCCGCACCGAAGGTCGCAGTGCCGGTGGTGACAGGCACCAGGTCGATGGAGGGCATCCCCTTGCCCTGCCAGCGCCGCTCGGCAGGCTCCTTGATGCGCAGGCGCGAGGGCTTGGGCATGGGCAGCGTGCGCGCCGTGGCCACCAGATCACCGAAGGCAAGGGTGCGGCCGCTCGGGCGATGCACGACCTCGTGCTGGCGGGCAAAGACCTCGCTCGCATCCACCTTCCAGCGGGCAGCCGCAGCGTCTTCGAGCAGCGCGCGCACCGTGGCGCCCGCTTCCCGATAGGCGGGCAGGAAATCGCGGATGCTGGTGGAGCCATCGGTGTTCTGGGAGCCGTACTTCTTGTCGCCCACCGCCTGCTCGACACGGCAGCGCGACCAGTCCGCTTCCATCTCGTCGGCAATGATCATCGGCATGGTGGTGCGGATGCCCTGCCCCATCTCCGAGCGATGGCAGGTGATCGTGACCGTACCGTCGGTCGAGAGGCCCACGTAGACATGCGGCGCCCAGGACGGCGCGCTCTCTGCCGCCTCGATGCGCCGCGCACCGCCCGGCCCCACGGCGATCACGAGGCCACCGATGCCCGCGAGTTTGATGAACGCGCGACGCGGGAGTTCACGGGAAGATCCGGCAGCACGCCGGGCAGCGGCGCGACGCGCCCAAGGAAGGAATTGGTTGGTGTTCATGCCTGTTCTCCTGCCGCAGCTTTGATGGCCGCCCGAATGCGCGGGTAGGTGCCGCAACGGCAGATATGGCCGTTCATCGCGTTGTCGATGTCCGTGTCGTTGGGCTTGGGTGTGTGCTTGAGCAAGCCGGCCGCCTGCATGATCTGACCCGGCTGACAGAAACCGCACTGCGGCACGTCGATCTCTCGCCACGCGAGTTGCAGCGGGTGTTCACCCTGCGGATGCAAGCCCTCGATGGTGACGACATCCGCGCCCTCCAGCGCCGACAAGGGCAACTGGCAGGCACGCGCGGGCTCCCCGCCAAGGTGCACCGTGCAGGCCCCGCACTGCGCGATGCCGCAGCCGTATTTGGTGCCGGTGAGCGCGAGTTCGTCGCGCAGGTACCAGAGGAGCGGCATGGTCGGGTCGCCGTCGAAGCTGCGACGGACACCGTTGACGGTCAGAGTGATCATGGGGCCTCCTGTGAAGGTGCGGGCGTGCAAACCCGCACCATAGAGCGTGCGCGTGGGGCAGACAATTCCCGCGCAGCATCATCGGCGTCCCCGATCGCTCACCCGGCCCCTCCAACGGGGTGGACTCCACCGACCGCATCGTCTACAACACCGGCGCCGGCACCCTTGTGGCAGGACATCCCCATCGTCGGCAGAGGGCGAGGCAACAGCATGGCCAGCATCGTCGTTTTCACCGGGCACATGATGGACAAGGCCGGCCGCGTGCCGCCTGCCTATTCGCCCCGTTTCCCGCCGGAAAAAGAGCCGGAATGCCGCGCCGCGATCGCAGCCGCGCTCGATCGGCTGGATGCCCGCGTCGGCTACAGCTCTGCGGCCTGCGGTGCCGACATCCTGTTCATCGAACAGATGCTCGCGCGTGGCGCCGACGTGCATCTGGTGCTGCCC
>JBILEG010000373.1:0-3959 GCA_044352225.1 Pseudomonadales bacterium
CAGGATCGAGACGATCTGTGTTTCGGTAAACCTCGACTTCTTCATGGAACCTCCTGGCTGGGGGAAACATGCCAGAAAGTTCTACTTAACGCATGTGTGCGAGTTGGGGGAGCTTACGAAGGGGCAGGCGGCAAAAGGGTCCTGGCGGGTGGGGCCGCAGGCCGGGCGCAAGGCGCTGGTGCTGCGCACGATCACGGCGCTGGCGGGCGAGGAGCCGCGCAACGAGCGGGTGGCGAAGGCCCACGGATTTTCGCTCCACGCCGGCGTGTGCTGCGAGGCGCACCAGCGCGATCTGCGCGAGCGGCTGTGCCGTTACATCGCAAGACCTGCGGTGGCAGAGAAGCGGCTCACGGTGAACGCGCAGGGGAAGGTGGTGTACCTGCTCAAGACGCCGTACCGGGATGGAACCACGCATGTGGTGTTCGAACCCCTGGACTTCATCGCCCGCCTTGCCGCGCTGGTGCCGCAACCACGTGTGAACCTCACCCGTTACCACGGCGTGCTGGCGCCGAACCACCGCTGGCGTGCCGAGGTGACGCCCTCTGGCAGGGGCCGGGGGAAGGGCAATGCAAGCGGGCAGCCCGAGCGCTCGGCGATCGAGCGGCATGCGGCGATGCGCTGGGCACAACGGCTGAAGCGGGTATTCAACTTCGACGTAGAGAGCTGCGTGCGTGAGCGGCGCATATGGAAGGCGCACGAATCGTGAGCAGGGAGGCTGCGATCAGGGATCGGCAGGGAGCGGTGCTGCGCGCAGCTGAGATGCGCAGGGAACCAGGGGATTGTTCGGGCTGCGAAGGGCGCTGCGCATTCCCGGGGTGGAGCGCAGTGCCGGGGAAGTTTGCGGGTCCAGAACCCCGGCCGAGGCCCTGCGGCAAGGACCAGTAGGGCTGGTCTCGGTCTGGGAGGGGCTTTATTGTTCCTATGCTTCTGCCAGTTTGGGATCGATGATAATGGTATCGAGCACAAGCATTTCAGTTTTAATGGCTACACGGGCGCACCGCCGCTTCAATTTTTCTAGGGCCTATGCCCATAAATCTAATGTATAGATATATGGCGGATATCAATATATTCCTCTTATGTTTTAATGAAAGTGCTTTGATACCACAGACCATAAAGCACTACAAAAAATATCTACCCTCCTGCAAAATTACGATTTACGACAACGAATCGACCGACAATTCCGTTGAAATTGCCAAAGAGCTTGGATGCTCTGTAGTGTCATGGAACAGCAAAAATATTCATGACGGCGATATTATGACTCGGCTTAGGAATAGTGTGTGGAAGACGTGTGTATCCGGTTGGATAATAATGGCTGATATGGACGAGTTTATATGCGTAACCGAAAGCGAATTGCAGACTGAGCTAGCAGCTGGCACCACAATTCTGAAGATACAAGGCTATGAAATGATAGGGGAAAGTGCGACGCTCGACCTGTCTGACATTGACCTACAACAAATCAACAAATACATTGTTAATGAATATGAAAGTAAGAATCTCTGCTTCCTACGAGAGGCAATTGATCATATGGGTTACGGCCCAGGGAGTCATAAATGCAACCCAAAAGGGACCATTAAATATAGTTCAAGGACCTATATAAATAAGCATATGAATTATCTCGGCCTGAATTTCATAACCGATAAAATGATAAAACGTTATGACCGAAGTCATGAAATGAGAACAAGAGGCCATAGCAGGCACTATACGAATGACATCGCCAAAATCGAGGGTGAATACAGGGGATTTCTAAAAGATGCCAAAATGCTCAAACCGATCGCCTAAGGCCGGATCCCTACATCGATTAGATATGGAATGGTGTATTCCAACACACACCTTTCAAGTTGAAAACGTTCAGTTAGGTCATATATAAGGATGCGGAGGCCCGCGCGCTGTGGGCGCGTGTCACGTATGCGCCTCGAACGGCGGCAAGAGGCGGGTGAGCGGCCAGACCGCCCCCCCGTTTCCCGTCAGCTCTTGCCGATCAGCCCCGACAGCGCGCCGAGGTACTGGGTAAAGGCTTCGCGCCCGCTGGGCGTGAGGCTGACTGCGGTGACGGGCTTGCGCCCGCGAAACGACTTGTCGATGCTCACGTAGCCGGCCTCCTCCAGCTTGCGAAGGTGCACCGAGAGGTTGCCGTCGGTAGTGGCCAGGTGCGTCTTCAGGGCGTTGAAGTCGGCGGTCTGCGCGCCGACGAGGTAGGCCATCACGCCCAGCCGGATACGCCCATGTATGACATCGTCCAGCGCGTGGATGTTGAACGCGCTCATGGGGTCAAGCCTTGCCGCGCTGGGCCTGCTGCGACAGCCTGACGCCCGGCACGACAGCCAGCAGCACCAGCGCGATCGCATAGACCAGGTAGTCGTGTCCCGTGCCGGCGAACAGGCCCAGCACCGGCACGGTGAGCAGCGCGAAAAACGCGTTGGCCTTCATCCAGCCTTGCCCCGCGGCAGCGCCGGCGATCATCCAGGCGATGCCGTAGACAGAAAGCACCTGCAGGCTGATGGTGCTCATCACGAACGCGTCGCCACGCTGCCAGGCGACGGCAGCTACGCCGAGCCCGAAGGCGAAGATGCCCAGGCCCACGCCCATCCAAGAAGCGTTGACGACGCGGTTGACCGAGTTCTCCACCTTGTGGTGGTCGCGGCGGATCAGCACAAACAAGTGCAGGGCAAACCCCGCTGCGGCGATCAGCCAGGCGAGTGTGGCCTGCGTCAGGCTCAGCCCAAGCAGGTCACGCAGTGGCGGCCACTGCAGCAGACTGGCCGCGGCGAACCAGGCGCCGCCGGCGATCAGGTACGGCCCCGCCATCAACGGCGCCTCCTTGCCGGCATGGGCCAGCTGCCGCAGGAAGTCGAGGTTCTCTTCTGGGGTATGGGTCGTGTCGGTCATGAGCGTCTCCATGAGGGTTGATGTACTTTACGATACAAAGTACTTTGCTTGATGTCAACACCCCTTCCACCAACGTCCTTTGAACTGGACTCCCGCACTCGCGCAGCATCCTGGTCGTCGCGCAGCGCCCTGAGGCTGGCCTGTCGCAGCGCGGCTAACCCCGTCTCCGGGACCGCAGGATCAGCCAGGTGTTCCACAACGGCGGCAGGACGCCGACGGCGACAAACCCCGCCTGGGCCTCAGGGCCCAGAAGCTGGAACAGGGCCAGGGAGATGATGCCGGAGGCCAGAGCGAAGGTGACGATGAAGACCGGCGGCGGCACGCGGCGGTAAAGCCAAAGCGCCGCAGGGTTGCTTTCGGCGAGCCTCCCGCCCCTCAGGCCGATATGGGTCGTGACCGCGTCGACGGCGCCAAGGACCAGGGAGATGGTGGCGAGGGTCAGTCCCATCTGGCTTCGTGCTCGAGTCGCGGGTGCCGAAAGCAATGCTGTAGGTGATGTCCGCCGCCTGCCGTGGTTGCAGCGCGTGAAGCTCGTCTTCGGTGGGCGAAGTGCAGGCAGGATAAAGCCATTCCCCTACCACTCCCAGCCGCGGCACCAGACATACCTGTCACGCATTCGGTCGGTCGCCTCACCTTCGACGGAATGGGCGGCATCACCTCTGCGCCCATCCGGTCAGCAACGTCAGTTTGCAGTTCTTGGTTTCCGGAACGCCTTCCCAGATTCGAACGCGAAATGCCACGAGGCAATCGTTCAATCAAACGGAAATTCCGTTGCGGCACTCATATCCAATTCTGTACGCGAAGCCCCTTCACCCGGCGAAACTCGCGCTCGTTGTTGGTGACCAGCGTCAATCTCTCGCTGTATGCGTGGGCGGCTATCCAGAGGTCGTTGTTGCCTATTGGCGTTCCTCGGGCGGCGAAGTCCGCCCTTATTGCTCCGTAAGCTGCGCCGACGTCCTCCGACATGGGAAGAACAGGCACTTGGGAGACAAAATCATGCAATGCTCCCAGAGCCCTTTCACGCTGTTCGCTGCGCTCCGCGCAGAACAGCAGCTCCCCCCACGTCACCACGG
>JBILEG010000041.1:0-13272 GCA_044352225.1 Pseudomonadales bacterium
ATGACCGGGGTCTCGGGGCTCAGGGTAACGCTGAGATCCACGACCTCGATGCTGCCGGTGGCGAGGCCCATGGCCAGTTCGGCGAGTACCTGTGTGCTGTTCATCGTGCTGACTCCTCTCTGGCGGATGTGATGTTCGGGTAAGGCGCTCAGGCAGCGAGCGCAGCGTCGAGGGCTTTGCCGCTCTCGTCGGCAAGCGCGGCTTCACGCAGGCGGGCCACATCGGCTGCGCCCAGGGTGCCGGCCGGGGCACGGCTCACATGATCCATGATCCGGCTGAAACTGCGCCAGCCCCGCGCTTGCGTGTCGGCGTAGCCCTTCAGAAGACGCTGGCAGCGCGCGATCTCGGTGGCCAGGGCGCGGTCGTGGCGGGCGGCCTGCCCGATACTCGCGAGCCACGCGCCGATACGCTCGTGCTCGATGGCATGGCGCAGCGTCATGCGACGGACGGGGCGCAGCGCCGCCAGGGTGCCCAGCATGAGGAAACCCCGCAGGCTGTAGGTGCGCACCATGCGGCCTTTCCGGAAGAAGCGTTCCAGCCACTCACGCACGCCCTTGCTGCCGAGGATCCAGCGTCCCATCGCAGGCGGCATGAGATCGCAGATTTCCTCCAGCCGCGGGTGCATGAACTCCACCGGCTCGACCAGTTCGTCTTTGCCGGCGAGCACTTCACGGCGGATGTCGGCATAGCGCGCGGAACGGGTCTTCTGGGAGGCCACGCGGATCACGTCCTGGTAGCACATCCAGAGCGCGAGATGCCGCGCGACGGCAAGGCCGAGCGCGTGGCCGTCCTCGGCGGAATCGATGGCGACGATACCCTCGAGCGCCTCGAGATACTGCGCGGCGTAGCGTGCGTCCTGATAGTCGACCAGCTGGCGTACGCCCTCCCACGCCGTCGCGTGAAGCGCCGACGGCAACTGTCGGCGGATGCGTTCCGCAAGCTCCGGGCCCTGCGGCAGCGGCGCTTGCGGAGCCGCTTTGTCGGGTTGGGCTGGCGGAGTCGCGGGCGTGGCGGCACGCTCCCATGCGGCCGCAAAGGCGCGCAGGCTCGCGGCCACGCCCACGCCGCCTTCACGAATCACGGACTCGTAGGCGTCACGGCTGAAGGGCAACACGCCGGAGCCACCAAGCGCACCGAAGAGCGAGGCGCTGATCACCGAGCCCGTGGCCTCTGCCACGGCCTGCATATCGAAGAGCACCAGCTGCCTCGCGGCCTGCTGTGCAGCTTCGATCACGGCAGCAGAGTCGGCGATGCCGTTGCCTTGCGCGGTCTTTTCCGAGACCGCGTAAGCGCGATGGTTGGAGGCGATCAGCACAGTGCGGTCGGGTGTGACGAAACCGCGCTGCACCGCGCGCCCGGCTTCCATCAGTTCGGCCGCGATCACCACGTCCACGTCACCCGGCACCGCGAAGAGCGAGAGCACCGGATCACGACCGGCCGCAGCCGCTGCCGCGGCGGGGAATAGTTCGAGGTAGTAGACGGTCGCGCCCGTGCGCTGCGCCACACCCGGCACCGAGGTGGATTGCGCGAGGTAACCGTTGGCCTCGCCCAACGCGCGGATCCAGTCGGCGAGTACGCCGCCGCCCTGCCCGCCCAGCGCGGTAACGGCAATCGTGATGGGGCGCACCGTACTCATGCGCCCAGCACCGCAAGACGACGCTCACGGCGCCGTTCGGACCAGCGCTGCAGCGCGCCGATCACCACGTGGCGGGCGTCGTGCAGGAGACGCTCGCCCCAGCCCGGATTGCTCACCACATCGGCCCGCGCGAAGGAGGGACACAGCACCGCCGCGTGCGCGTTGGCGCCACACAGGCCGCAGCCCACGCAGGAGTTGTCGACGTAGGCCACAGGGTCTTCACGCAGCGGGTTCGGGTTCTCGCGCAGCGTGAGCGAGGGACAACCCGAGAGGCGCATGCAGGCGTGATCGCCTGTGCAGGTGTCGGCATCCACGTAGAAGCGGCTGCGGCTCACGCGCTCACCGGCTTTGAGCGCATCGGAGCGCTCGCGCTTCACGCGACGCTGCTTGTTCAGCATGCACTCATTGCGCGCCACGATGACCTTGGGCCCAGCCACGCCTGACTCCGCGGCCTCCTTGAGCGTTGCCTTCACCGCGGCCACATCGTAGGTGTCGACGGTGCGGATCCAGTTGACGCCCACGCCGTCGACCGCGCGCTCGATGGAGTTGTTGCCCTTGCGGTTGCCAGGCGCGGCGCGCGAGGAGGGAATGTCCTGCCCGCCGGTCGCGGCGGAGTAGTTGTTGTCGACGATCAGGAAGATGTTGTCGTTCTGGTTGAAGACCGCACCACCGATGCCGCTGGTGAGACCGTTGTGCCAGAAACCGCCGTCGCCGATCACGTTCACCACGGGCGCCCCGCCCTTCGCATTGAAGGCCGAGCCCCCTGCCCCGCCCAGGCCGTAGCCCATCGTGGTGTTGCCGATACCGAAAGGCGGAAGGATCGAAAACAGGTGACAGCCGATGTCGCAGCTGACGTGCATGGGGCCCGTCTCCTGCTGCAGGAGTTTCATCGCGCTGAAGATGGGGCGCTCGGGGCAGCCGGTGCAGAAACCCGCCGGGCGCGGCGGCACCACGGTGGAGAGATCCCGCACGGGGATGCGAGCAGCTGCGGGATCGAAGGCCTGCACTGCCGTCTGCACGGGTGGCGCCAGCAGGGCTGGTGCTGCGACCTCGAGGAATTTGCGCAGCCCGCCCAGGATCGCACCCGTGGTGTATTCGCCCCAGGTCGGCAGGCAATCCTTGCCGAAGAGCCGCACATCGGAACCCGCCTGACGCAGCGTCTTGTGGAAAGACTGCTCGATGAAATCCGGCTGCCCCTCTTCCACCACCAGCACGGCGCGCTTGCCCTCGCAGAAGCAGAGGAACTCGTCGTCCAGCAGCGGATAGGTGACGTTCAGACAGTAGAGCGGGATGCGCGTCTCGCCGAAATCATCCGAGAGCCCGAGGATGCGCAGCGCACGGATCAGGCTGTTGTAGAGCCCACCCTGCACCACGATGCCGATGTCGCCGCCCTCGCCGAAGAACTCGTTCAGGCGATGTTCCTTGATGAACCGCAGTGCGGCGGGCCAGCGTTGCTCGATCTTTTCCTTCTCGTGGAGGAAGTTCGCCGGCGGCAACACGATGCGGCTGGTGTCGCGTACGGGGTTGGCCGCGGCCTCGCGCACGGTCATCACCGGAGGGCGGTTGTCCTTGGCGGTGAAACGCCCGTAGACGTGGCAGGCCCGGATGCGCAACTCGAGCATCACGGGGGTGTTGCTGGCCTCTGAGAGCTCGAAGCCCCTCTCGACCATCTCGGTCACCAGCGGCAAATGGGGCCGCGGGTCGAGGAGCCAGATCTGGCTCTTCATGGCGAAAGCATGCGAGCGCTCCTGCATGATGCTGGAGCCTTCGCCGTAGTCTTCGCCGATCACGATGAGCGCTCCGCCCGTGACCCCGCCCGAGGCGAGGTTGGCGAGCGCATCGGAGGCCACGTTGGTGCCGACCGTGGATTTCCACGTCACAGCGCCGCGCAGCGGGTAATTCACCGAGGCTGCGAGCATGGCCGCAGCGGCGGCTTCGGAGGCGTTGGTCTCGAAGTGGACACCGAGTTCGCCGAGGATTTCCTGGGCGTCGTTCAGCACGTCCATGAGGTGCGAGATGGGCGCACCCTGATAACCTCCCACGTAGGCCACGCCCGACTGCAGCAGCGCCTTGGTAACGGCGAGGATGCCCTCCATGTGGAGCTCCGTGCCGGCGCCCGCGCGCAGCAGCTCGACCTCCTCGCTGAACGACCTCTCAGCCATGGGATTTCCCCGGGTACCGCAGTGATGCCGGCAATCTAGCCAATCCGCCCGCGCCGGACCAGCGCGCGAGCATCAAAGCGCGATTGTCGCGCATTTGTTTCAAACCTAAAATAGTTTCCTTTCATGTATTCAGGCAGGCACGCACCGTGTGGAAACCCTCCGAGAGAATCCGCCACGCAGCCAGCCCCGGCGCCTGGCCCACAGCGGAAGAAGCCGCCCGCTCGCGCCTCTTCAGCCCGCTCGATCTGGGCGGCCGCCGCCTCGCGCAGCGCAGCTGGATTCCGGCGATGGTCCCCTGGCGCGCCACCGAGGAGGGCGAGGTCACAGACGATGTGGTCGAGTGGTACGCGCGCTTCGCCCAGGGGCGCCCGGGCGCGATCGTGATCGAGGCCACCGGGATCCGTGATGTCCCCAGCGGGCCGTTGCTGCGCATCGGGCATGACCGCTTCGTGCCTGGCTTGCGCCGCGTGGTCGAGGCCGTGCGGGAGGCCAGCGGCGGCGAGACGCTGCTGCTGATCCAGCTGATCGATTTCCTGCGCATCCGGCGCCGCCCCGAGCGCGAGGTGTTCTTCACGCGGCACCTCCGCATCGACGATGCCCTGCGCGAAAAGCTGGGCGGCACACAGGAGGATGAGGGAGCGCTGCGGGTGCGGCTCGCGGCGATGAGCGATGCGGAACTCGCAAACGTGCTTCCGGCGCGCGAACTCGAGAGCCTGCGCATGGGCCAGCGCGAGCGCGTGGGCGACATGGAGCACGCACACATACGCGAACTGCCGGCCGTGCTGCCGGGGCTGTTTGCTTCTGCTGCAGCGCGAGCGCGGGAGGCGGGCTTCGACGGAGTGGAACTCCACTACGCCCACGCTTACACCATGGCCTCTTTCCTCTCGCGCCTGAACTACCGGGGCGACGGCTACGGCGGCTCGCCGGAAGCACGCGTGCGCCTGCCGCTCGAGGTCTACCACGCCGTACGCACAGCGGTGGGCAAGGACATGCTGCTCGGTTGCCGCTTCCTCGCCGAGGAGTGCATCGCCGGCGGCAGCACCGTGGAAGACGCCGCGTTCTACGGCCGCGCATTCGCACAGGCAGGCATGGATTTCCTCTCGCTCTCCCGCGGCGGGAAATTCGAAGACGCTTCCCAGCCCAAACCCGGCTGGGCCGCTTACCCCTACACAGGCCGCTCGGGCTACGAGTGCATGCCGCAATACCTTTCGGACGTGCGCGGCCCCTTCCTGCGCAATGTGGAACCCACGGCGGCGATTCGTGCGGCCATCCGCGCGGACGGGCTCACCACACCGGTGGTGGTCTGCGGCGGCATCCACAATTTCCAGCAGGCGGAGACCCTTCTCCAGGAAGACAAGGCCGACGTGATCGGCCTCGCACGGCAGGCACTCGCCGACCCCGACTGGTTCCGCAAAGTGAAACTGGGCCGCGGTGACGCGGTGCGCCTCTGCCGCTACAGCAACTACTGCGAGGGACTGGACCAGAAGCACAAGCAGGTCACCTGCGAACTCTGGGATCGCGAGGCGCTGGACGAGCCCGGGGTAGCACGTTCACAGGATGGGCGCCGCAGGTTGGTGGCGCCGAACTGGGAGCCCTGACGAAACGTCTCAGCGCGGATTCATCGGGAATCTCGCTGAAGGGCCCGAAGGGCGTGGATCGGGGTGGGGATGTGACCGGGAGCGCGCCTAAGTCTCCGAAATCGTCGGGAACGATTTCGGAGACTTAGGTAGCCGCCGCGCAGGGATGTGCCAGGCGGCGGTAGCGACCGGGCACATCCCCACCCCGATCCACGCCCGCTCAGCGCGATTCACAAAGAGCGGCGCACAAGCCTCAGCCCGTCAACTCCCCCCGCGCCACCGCAATCGCCAGAGCCTCCGCAGGCTTCGGCGGCTTCGCGGCGAGACGGAGTTCGCGTTCCTCCTGCCGGTCCGCGTTGGCCCAGATGCGCTGCGTGTTGCGCCCCGGGACATATTGCGGCGGCCAGAACTGCGCATCGTTGCCGTAATGCGCCGCCGCCTGCAGCACGAAATGCGGGTTGTTCATCACGGGCCGCGCCAGCGCGACGATGTCGGTGCGCCCCGCAGCCAGCAAGGTGTTGCACTGGTCGGCGGTCGAGATATTGCCCGCCACGATCGTCGGAATACCCACCTCGTTGCGGATCGCATCGGCAAACGGCACCTGGTACATGCGGCCGTACTCTGGCTGCTCTTCCTTGACGACCTGACCCGTCGAGACATTCACGATATCGACACCCGCGCTCTTCAGCGCGCGCCCCAGGGTCAGCAGATCCTCATCCGACAGCCCACCCTCATACCAGTCCGTGGCAGAGATACGCACCGACAACGGCTTGCTCCACACGGCGCGCACCGCAGAGACCACTTCGAGCGGAAAGCGCATGCGGTTTTCCATCGTCCCGCCGTACTCGTCGCTGCGGCGGTTGGTGCAGGGGCTGATGAACGTCGAGAGCAGGTAGCCGTGCGCAAGGTGCAGTTCGATCATGTCAAAGCCCGCGGTCTCGGCATGACGCGCGGTGGCCACGAACTGCGCGCAGACGCGCTCCATGTCGGTGCGGGTCGCCTCACGCGGGACCTGACTGTGCGGCAGATACGGCAGTGGCGAAGGGGCGATGATCTCCCACGCAGCTTCTGACAAGGGCTGGTCGATGCCGCCCGCCCACGGCACGCAAGTGGCACCCTTGCGCCCTGCGTGCCCGATCTGCGCGCAGACCTTCGCGCGACTGTTGGCATGCACGAAGTCGATGATGCGCTTCCATGCCACCGCCTGCTCGCCATTCCACAAGCCCGCGCAGCCGGGCGTGATGCGGGCCTCCGGCGCGATGCAGAGCATCTCGGTGTTGATGATCCCTACCCCCCCGATACCCCGTGCACCGTAGTGCACCAGGTGCCAGTCGGTGGTGTCGCCGTCCACCGCGCTGTACTGGCACATGGCAGACATCTGCACGCGGTTATCCACCCGCATCGTGCCGATCCGGAAAGGCTGGAACATCGGCGCCACCGGGCGATCGGGATCGATGTCCGCGAAGCCGGTCTGCTCTCGGGCGATGGACGCGAAGGCACGGTCGAGCGAGGCGATGTAGGCAGGATCGCGAAGTTGCAGGTTCTCGTAGGTGATGCGCTTGCTGCGCACCATCATGTTGAAGGTGAACTGTTCAGGCCCCTGGACGGCCGCGTAGCGGTCGATGTGCTCGAACCACGCAAGGCTGGTGACGGCGGTGCGTTGCAGGCGGTCGGCCTCGGGTTTGCGTGCCGCCTGGTAGTCCGCGAGTGCCGCGGGCACCTCTCCAGCGGAGCGCCGGAAGCATTCAGCCAGATTGATGGCGTCTTCCATCGCGAGCTTGGTGCCCGAGCCGATCGAGAAATGCGCCGAACGGCCGGAATCCCCCAGCAGGACGATGTTGCGATGCACGAGGCTCTCGTTACGCACTACCGGGAAGCTGCGCCAGACCGAGCGGTTGGTGATCAGCGCGTGCCCGCCGAGATCCTCGGCGAATACCGCCTCGCAATACCGGGCCGTCTCTGCCTCCGATGCCGTGTCCATGCCGGCGTTGCGCCACGTCTCTTCGCTGCACTCGACGATCCACGTAGCCATTTTTCCGTCGTAGCGGTAGGCGTGGGCCCACCACCACCCGTGCTCGTTCTGGCGGAAGATGAACCTGAAGTTCTCGAAGGGTGCAGTTGTGGCGAGCCAGCAGAACTTGTTCGCGCGCCAGTCGATGCTGGTGCCGAAATCCTCCACGAATTTCTCACGCAGGGCCGAGACGATGCCGTCGCCGGCAACCACCAGATCGTGACCCTGCGACAGCAGCCCGTCGAGATCAGTGACATCGACACCGAAGCGCAGGTCCACGCCCAGCGCGTCGCAGCGCTCGTGCAGGATGTTCAGCAGTTTCAGGCGCGACATGCCGCAGAACCCGTGACCACCGCTGCTGACCGTCTTGCCGTGAATGGTGGTCTCGATGCGGTCCCAGTAGGCGAACTCCTCGACGATGCGCTTGTAGCTGATCGGGTCCGCGTCCAGAAAACCGCGGAGCGTGTCGTCGGAGAACACCACGCCGAAACCCCAGGTGGAATCCCGCTCGCCTCGCTCGATCACCGTGATCTCGTGCGAAGGATCCTGCCGCTTCATGAGGATCGAGAAGTACAGCGAGGCGGGGCCGCCGCCAAGGCAGAGGATCTTCATGGAGGTATCCCTTGATAGTTTACGCGTAAAGCATATCGCCGCTTTGTTTACGTGTAAAATTTCCCGCAGGACCACCCGACCAACCCGACCGATGGCAGATCGCAAACAAGAACCGCAATCGAAGGACGCCGTGCGCGGGGAGTTGCAGCTCCTCAAGTGCGCCAAGCGCCTGGAGCAATTCTCCACCGGTCGCTTCCGTGACGGGCACGCTGGTTCGCTCACGCGCTTCGATGTGCTCGCCAACCTGAGCCGCGCTCCCGATCGCAGCCTGCCTACCAGCGAGTTGGCAGCAAACCTGATTTCCTCCCAGGGCAATATCACCCGCCTGCTCGACCGCATGGAGGCCGACGGCCTGATCGAACGTGGCAGTCACCATGCAGACCGCCGCGTGAGCGTGGTGGCCCTCACGGACGCCGGCCAGCGCAACTTCGAGAATATGGCCGAGGAGCACGAGCACTGGATGGGCGAGATCTTCGGTGTGCTGGGCGAAAACGAGACCCGGCAGCTGATACGCCTCCTCGGCAAGATCCGCGCACGCATCGACGTGCTGGACGAAGGCGGTGCTTGAGCCCGACCTCTTACCGAAATTCACTGTTCAGGGAGCGGGAAGCCGCGGATTAAGATCGCGCCACACCGAACACGGAAAAGGCACCGAAATGCTGATGTACTGGCGTGAACTCACCGTCGCCTGGGGCGAGAGCGACCCCTTCGGCCTCGTCTATTACCCGCGCATGCTCGCCTGGGTGAACGACACGGAACACGATCTGTTCCGCGCGCTCGGCTACCCGATCGACGAAATGATCCGCAAGGACCGCACCACCTTCGTGATGGGCGAGATCCACTTCCGGTTCATCGGCCCGGCCGCCTACGGCGACCGCATCCGCTGCATCATGACGCTGGCCAAGGTGGGCAAAAGCACGCTCCATTGGGACTGCAAGGCCATCAACGTCACGACGGGGATCACGGTGAACGAAGGCCGCGCGACGCGCGTCTATGCCCGCATCAACGAAGACGGCACGCTGAGCTCGGCCAGCATCCCGGACCATATGCGCAGCGCACTCCTGGAGGCCGGCAAATTGAACCAGCTCGGGGATCCGCAGTAATCGCGGTGCCTACCCCGATCACACCCGGGAGCCACCGCTTTTGCGTGGCGCCCATGATGGAGTGGACCGATCGCCACTGCCGCGTGTTCATGCGGCGGATCTCGCGCCATGCGCGGCTCTACACCGAGATGGTCACCAGCGCCGCGATCGTCTACGGCGACCGTGACCGGCTGCTTGGTTTCGATGCCTGTGAACATCCCGTCGCGCTGCAACTCGGCGGCTCTGACCCGCAAGAACTCGCCGAGAGCGCGCGCATCGGCGAGCAGTATGGCTACGACGAAATCAACCTGAACTGCGGCTGCCCCTCCGATCGCGTGCAGTCCGGGCGCTTCGGCGCCTGCCTGATGGGCGAGCCCGCGCTGGTGGCGCGATGCGTCGCCGCCATGCGCGACGCCGTGGGTATTCCCGTTACCGTCAAATGCCGCATCGGCATCGACGACCGGGACTCCTACGAAGAACTGCACGACTTCGTGCAGCAGATACGCGATGCCGGAACGCAGGTGCTGGTGGTGCATGCGCGCAAGGCGATCCTGCAGGGGCTGAGCCCGAAGGAGAACCGGGATATCCCGCCGCTGGTCTACCCCACGGTCTACCGTCTGAAGGAGGACTTTCCGGAGCTGCCCATCGTGATCAACGGCGGGATCGCCACGCTCGGGCAGTGCAAGGAGCATCTGTCGCAGGTCGACGGCGTGATGCTGGGGCGTGCGGCCTATCACGAGCCCTGGTTGATGGCGGCGGTAGATGCTGCGCTTTTCGGAGACGATCACTCGGTGCCGACGCGGCATGAGGTGCTGGACGGATTCATGCCCTACGTCGAGCAGCAACTCGCGGCCGGTGTGAGGCTGAATGCGGTGAGCCGGCACATTCTCGGGCTTTTCCATGGCAGGCCGGGCGGGCGGCTGTTCCGGCGGTACATCGCGGAGAATGCGTACAAGCGCGATGCGGGATGCGAGGTCTTGCGGGAGGCGGCTGGGCTGGTGCCTTCAGATCCGGGCGGGCCCGAGCAGGACACGTCGCGGGCATGGCCCGCTCCCACGCACTGATCACACCCCGCAGGAGCGGGCCATGCCCGCGACCATCAGCCCTCAGAATTCTTCGTCGTCGAACTCATCATCAAAACTCGGCTCCGCCACCTTGCCGCCCAGCAGGAACTGCCGGCGCTGCACATAGAGATTGCGAAGAAAGGTGTAGCGGTCACCGGTGATGAGTTTTTCGGTCTCGAGCAGATCGGCTCGCCCGTCGATGATCTCGAGCGCGCGCACGGGGATCTCCGCCGGCGCTTCCAGATACACCACCGGATAGCTGAAGACATCCAGTGTCTGGCCCGCCGCATCCCGCACCGTGCTGGGGCCGAGGAATGGCAGCACCAGATAGGGCCCGGAACCGATTCCCCAACGCCCCAGGGTCAAACCGAAATCCGCATTCTTCTGTTCGATACCCACCTTGCTCGCCACGTCGAACAGCCCGAGCACACCCACCGTGGTATTCAGGATGAAACGGCCGGCGTCCGCCGCCGCGTCCTTCGGCCTCGCCTGTGCGAGGTGATTGACGAACGACGGCACCTCGCGAAGGTTCGAGAAGAAGTTGGTGACACTTGTGTCGACCGGTTCGGGCGTGACGGCCTGATAGCCCTTGGCGGCAGGTTTCAGGAAATTGCGGTCGAGGAATTCGTTGAAGGCAAAGGTCTTGCGGTTCAACGATTCCCACGGATCCGACACAGTTCCAGCAGCGCGCGCCGGCACGGATGCGGAAGAGATCAGGACGACAAGCATCGCCATGACAGACATCAGGATGACTCTGGGCATTACCCGCTCCACGAGCAACACGATCAATGGGGAAGAAGGTTAGCACAGGGCCCCGTCGAGCCCCTACCCTGCCCTCAGGCCGGGCGCTCGCGCAACCAGGCCAGAAGCTGCGGAAAGTGGTCCTGCTCCGCGTCCGCGTGGAGCAACATTCCGGTGTGGGTGTAGTCCTGCAGGTTGCCCTCGGCACGTCCGAGCACGATCAGGCGTCCGTCGTGCCTGCCCATCTCGTGCATGAAATCCCTCACGTCCTCCGGGGCACCAAAGGCACGGTCCGCGGCGGCAGCGAAATAAAGGCTGCGCAGCCAATCGCGGCGCTCGAGGGCCGCGGTGTAATCGAAGCCGTCTTCGGTATCGAGCCACCGCCCCGCGCGTGACCACGCGAGCCCGTCGTGAAAACAGCGCGCCGACTCGCGCGTGGTGCCTAGGCGCAGCGCCGGCGCGGGCAGGTAGCCCTCGAAGGCAACAGCGAGCCGGCCTACCCGGTTCCAGAGAAAATCGATGGAAACCCTGCGTTGCCAGCCGGGCGCCTGCACCTGCCTGCGCGTGGCGAAATGCACCAATTGCTGCACGCCGAGCGCCTCGCGCCCCGCGCGCAGGATCGCTGCCGAGGCCAGCACGCCACCCAGGGAATGCGATATCCACGTCTGCGGCTGCCCACCGCTCAGCCGGCTCACGGCCGCAGCGAGCGCGGGAATATCGGCGCGAACCATCTCGTGGAAACCGAAACTGCTGTTCTGGTCGATGGCAGGCCAGCTCTTGCCACGGCCGCGCAGATCGGGCACGAAGACCTCGTAGCCGTTGCGCGCGAGCCAGCACGCAAGCCCGCGCCCCGAATGGGAATAAAAGATGTGTCCGTCCTCCGCGGCACCGTGCAACAACAGCAACGGCGGCGCGGTTCCCTGCGTTCCGCTCCAGATGCGGCGCAGGTGCAGCTGCACCGTGCTGCTCACGGGCACCATCAGGGACTCTTGTTCAACCTTGTCGGTCATTGGCGGGATGTCTCTGCGGCACGCTGGACAATCTGCATCGGGATTGTAGATGCTGGCCACGCATCGGTAGCGATTTTCTTGCAACGGGATCCGGGAATGGCAGGCGGCTGGGCGCGTGATGGCGCAGTGCAGGACCAGATAGACGCGAACGTGGAAGACGCGGTTCTGCGCGCACGCAGCCGCTTGCCGCAAGGCGAGAGCCGGCCCGACTGCGCCGAGTGCGGTAACACCATTCCCGAGGCACGCAGGCACGCCGTGCCGGGCGTGCGTCTGTGCCTTGCCTGCCAGCATGAAGAGGACCGGGAACAGGCCGCTTTCGCGGGCTACAACCGCCGCGGCAGCAAGGACAGCCAGTTGCGCTGAGTCGCGATCAGCGCGGCAGCTCCTCCCAGAGTTTCTCCAGCCGCTTGCGCGAGACGGGCCCCACGGTCCCCAGTTGCTGCGCAAAGAGCGAGATGCGGTACTCCTCGATCATCCAGCGGTACTCCGACACCACGTCGGCATCGGCATCACCGCCGGGATGTCGCTTCTGCCAGTCGTCGAGCCGCGCCTGCAGTTCGCCGAGTTCCTTCACGCACTCACGATCCTTCACCAGCCGCCCGCCGAGCTTCTCTATGCGGGAGTCGATGGCGCGCAGGTACACAGGAATACGCTCGCGCCAGCGTGGCGGCACGCGCAGCAGGAAATCCGGCCGGATCAGCCGGGCGAACTGGGCATCGATGTCAGCGCGCGCATCCTGGAAACCGGGCTTCTGCAACAGTTCGCGACGCGACAGCACCGCCTGACAGGCAGCAGCAACCTGCCCCAGCAGCGCTTCCATCTGCCTGGCGCGCGCCGTGATATCGGCCTTGCAGCGTCGTTCCAGCGAAGCGAAATCGGCAGGCGAGCGCACCTCGAGTGCATCCTCCGGCAGGCAGCCATCCACCGCTGCGTGCAGGATGTCCTCGACCAGCGCATCACGCCCGAAGCGCGAACCCAGCACCAGGAGGCTACGCGTGTCGCGGAGCAGGTTCCGCCGTAACCACGTTGCCTCCTGCGCAACGGCAATCAACAGCAGGCGGCGCAAACCGCCGCGATGCACCCGCGCCGCCTCGCCTGCATCCGCAAGCGTCTCGACACGCACCGCCTCGCCCGCATCGCGCACCACGGGAAAACCCGGAAGATCGAGCCCCGCACCCTTGACCCGCACGCTGGCGGGCAACACACCGAAATCCCAGCGAGTGACCGCAGCCTTGGGCAGTTCACGCGGCGCGGCGCGTGCGACTTCCCCGCGTGAGCGCTCCACGAAACGCTGCCGGATGGCTTCGATGTCGCGCCCCTCCGCCACCACTTCACCGTCGGCGGCCACTACGCGCAGATTCATGCGGTAAAAAGGAT
>JBILEG010000374.1:0-3946 GCA_044352225.1 Pseudomonadales bacterium
CACCTTGAGGTGGCTCGTCATTTCGAGCGCGCTCGCGATGGCCGGCATCGCGGCCAGCATCTGCGGCGGATGCGCGGCGGCCTCCATCGCGGGGCCGGGCCCGAGGATATGGTCGGCCAGGTGGAAGGCGGAATAACCGAGATCCTCGGTGCGGCGGATCAACTCGCGCCAGGCGGTGGGTGAGGGGCTGTTGAAGGCCTGTACCGCGAAACGGAAGGGTTGGGTGCTCATGGCGTCTCCGGGCGCGCGCTCAGGTACACGGGGATGGCGCTCTGGCGCGTCATGCCGGTGTAGCGCTGGCGGTGCAGGCTGTTGTCGATCAGGCGATTCGTGTTGGTGCCTACGCTGCGCACATCCATCACGGTGTCATCGTCGGGCGCCACGCCCCAGGCATGGTGCATGGCGATCACGCCGCGCTTGATGCGCGGGTCTGCGCGCAGCACCGCGGGGATGCTGCCGTGCTCCGAGTGCACATCCACGAGCTGGTCGTCGGCAAGGCCCAGCGCGTGGATGTCCTCCGGGTGCAGCATCGCGGGGTTGGTGGTGCCGGATTTCTCGCGTAGCAGTGTGAGGTTGAGCCCGGAGCTGTTCAGCACGTACTTCGAGCGCGAGCAGATCAGCCGGTGCGTGTAGCGCGGATCGGTGGACGGCGGCTCCAGCGCTTCCTGGAGTTCGTCTGCCACGCCCTCGGGGAAGAGATCGAGACGCGCCGTGGACGCGGGATCGCCCGGCTGCACCGTCACCTCGATATCCGCGAAGACATGACCGCCCGGATTGTCGCGCAGCCATGACACGGGCACTCGCGAGCCGCGCGTGATCGCCTCCAGCAAATCGAATTTGGTGGGCGCCGTCTCGCCGCAGACCGCGATGTCGCCGAGGCGGATATCGAGCCCAAGGCGTTGCCCGATGCCGCGGTAGAGCTCCCACTCCTCGATCAGGTCCCCGTCCGTGGCCACCACGGCCTCGGCGTACTGGCTGTAGGGCTTCTCGTACCAGGGGTCTGCCATCAGCGTGATGTCGTCGCGTTCCAGCGTCATCTTCGGGGCGAACACGTAATGCGCGAGTCGCGCCGTGGCTGAGAGGTAGGGGTCGACGCACACGAGGAGGTCCAGGTTCCGCAGCGCGCGTAGCGTTTTTTCCTGATTCGGGAAGGCCATCAGCGGGTTGCCGCCGATCACCAGCAGCGCGCGCACCTGTCCTTCGCCCGGCAGCAGGATCTCGTCGGCGAGCAGGTTGGTGGGCATCTCGCGGACCATGCCCATCATGCTCGCGGTCATCAGTTCGCCGAGAGCAGAATCGATACGCGAGCGCGCGCCGCGCCCCCAGGCGAGCGGAACCTCGAGCACCTGCGCGAACCGTGGCAAGGGCGGTGCGAGCACGCCGGGGTTGGGCAGGCGGTCACCGGCGCGGTAGTAACGTCCGCAGAGCGTGTTCAGGCAGGCCACAAGGTGCGAAGTGAGATTCGCGTCGCCGCCCATCTCCGGCCCGGTGCCCGTCACGGCCGAACCGCGCGGGCCTGCGGCGAAGAGGCGCGTCGCCTGCACGATCAACTCGGCGGGCACATCGGTGCGTGCCGCCACGCGTTCGAGCGTGAAGGGCGCG
This sequence comes from Pseudomonadales bacterium, assembly GCA_044352225.1. Taxonomy (GTDB): domain Bacteria; phylum Pseudomonadota; class Gammaproteobacteria; order Pseudomonadales; family UBA5518; genus UBA5518. The sequence goes on from JBILEG010000374.1 coordinate 1,603, forward strand.
AGCCGCGCGTGCAGGGCCTCCAGCCCGCGCGTGTGTTGCGCGCAGAAGGCGTGATCCTGCAGGCCTTCGTCCAGCAGCACCCGCAGCATGCCCGCGAGCAGCATCGCGTCTTCGCCGGGACGGATCTGCAGGTGCAGATCCGCGCGCCGCGAGAGCTCGGTGACGCGCGGGTCGATGGCGATCACCTTTAGGCCGCGTTTCTTTGCCTCGCGCAGCTGTTCGAAGGGGCTCGCGAAGGGCACGCTGCCGGGCGGCGCGTACTGCGAGACCAGCGGGTTGTTGCCGATGATCATCACCACGTCGGCATCGCTGAAACTGTGGCCGCCCGCGGCCCAGTAACCGTGACGGGTACCCACGAACACCTTGGCGGGCTGGTCGATGGTGACGCTGGTGTAGTACGAGGGTGAGCCGATCGCGTCGTGGAAGGCGCGGCTCACGCCGAGGTGCGCGGAATTCTGGAAGGCATAGGTGCCGTTGTAGGTGGCGACCGCGCGCGGGCCGTGCGTTGCGATGATCGCGCGCAGTTGCTCCGCGATCTCGTCGAAAGCCCGCGTGCTGCTGATCGGCGAGAAACCCGTGGGCCCGCGCTTCTGTGGCGAGAGCAGTCGCTCGGGCTGATACATCTGCTCGACCAGCTGCCGGCCCTTCACGCAGGTGTAGCCGCCGTAGAGCGCGTTGTCCCGGTCCGGGCGGACCTCCACCGCGCGGCCGTTCTGCACGTCCACTTCCATGGGGCAGTAGGCGTGGCAGTAGCGGCAGAAGGTCTTGCGGGTGATCGTGCTCATTGGCCGGATTCCTTGTGTATGCTGCCGCGGCGGCACGGTGGCCAAAAAATACCGGACTGATTGTATTTTTCGGGCCATGCGAGCGTCCAGTGCGCTGCGCGTTTTCGGGCCTTGCACCTGCTGCGCAACGAGCCCTGTCATTGACGCGCCCAGCCCGCACGCCGAGGGCTCGCCTTCCGGAGGTCGCACGATGAGCCTGCAACACGATTTCAACGAGCGCCGCGTTCTCGTGACGGGTGCGGCCGACGGCATCGGTCGCGCCACCGCATTCGCTTTCCTCGCCAGTGGCGCCACGGTGATGGCGGTGGACAGCAATGCCGCCGGCCTCGGCGAGCTTGCAGCGGCGGGCATGCGGGTGCTCGCGCAGGACGTGAGCGCACCTGACGCGCCCGAACGTATCGGCGCGCTGATCGCGGAGTCGGGCGGGCTGGACGTGCTGGTGAACAACGCCGGCATCTGCCCCGTGTCGCGGCTCGAGGACACGCCTGACGAGGTTTGGGACCGCGTGTTCGACGTCGATTTGCGCGCCATGTTCAGGCTCTGTCGCATGGCGCTGCCGTGGCTGCGGCGCTCCGGTTCGGGGCGCATCGTCAACATCGCGTCGATCTCGGCGCTGCTCGCCAACGAGGGCATGGGGGCTTACACGGCGGCGAAACACGGTGTCGCGGGCTTGAGCAAGAGCCTCGCCGCGGAAACCGGCGCAGACGGCATCACCGTGAACTACATCATCCCGGGCGCCATCGTCACCGGCATCACCCGCGAGGCCGTGGCGAACGACGCCAGCTTCCGCGACTTCTGGGTCGCGAAGAGCGCCGTGGGCCGCTGGGGTGAGCCACGCGATATCGCCAACGCGATCCTCTTCCTCGCCGCGCCGGAGTCCTCGTTCATCACGGGGCACGGACTGGTCGTGGACGGCGGTGCATCCACCAAGGCCTGAGCGCTGGCCGGCGGCTAAAAGAAACCGGCCATACTGTTTTCAAAGGGGCTCTCCTGCTAGCATCCGGCGCATTCCACCCGGAGGATTCGCGATGCACGCGCTGACCGGCAGGCCCATCGCGGAGGGGCTGTTCACCTGGCCTTCCAGCGCGCCCGCGCTGCTCGGTTCCCGCTGCCGTGACTGTCATCGTGCCACCTTCCCCGCGCAGGCGAATTGCCCCGCCTGCTGCGGCAACGACGTGGCCATCGAAGAGCTGCCGCGCCAGGGCACACTCTGGTCCTGGACCGTGCAGCGGATCATGCCCAAGAGCCCTTACAGCGCCGGCGAGACGCCCGACACTTACCGGTCCTTTGGCCTGGGTTACATCGAGCTGCCCGGTGCCGTGCGCGTCGAGGCCCGCCTCACCGAGAGCGATCCGCAGAAACTCCGGATCGGCATGCCGATGGAGCTCGTGTTCCTGCCCTTGCGCCGCGAGGCCGACGGCACCGACATCATCAATTTCGCCTTCCGTCCGGCCTGAGCGCGGGCGATCGCAGAGAGGGTTTCCATGGACGTCGCCATCGTCGGCATCGGGATGCATCCCTTCGGGCGCACGCCCGGGAAGAGCGGTCTGCAGCAGGGT
>JBILEG010000375.1:0-3936 GCA_044352225.1 Pseudomonadales bacterium
ATAGGTGGCGAGGGTCGCGCCGCTGTCCCATTCGTACACGTGGATCACGCCGCCGGCTGCATCATCGAAACGCAGTTCCCTGCTTTCCATGACCGGGCTGGGTGTCTCTTCGCCCGTCCGGTAGCCCGTGAGCCGCGCGGCGGATACCAGCAGTAACGAGAACAGGATGAGCCCGCCAATGCCGAGCAAGGCTCCTTTGGGCACCTGTTCCTGTGCGTGCGAATGGGCGTGCGAGTGACTCATGGATCCTCCTGACGGGGTTCAGGCCGTCGCAGTTGCGCCGTGTGACCAGTCGGCTTGTTCGTCCCTGCCGGTCTGCGCGGCAGGCTGTCCGGCGACGGCGCCCGAGATCAGTTCTGCCACACGGGCGGCGTCGTCGATGCCACGCAGCGAGGGCTGCACCGGGCTGAAACGCCACGGCCGCGCGTGCGGCCAGATCGTCCAGTACGAGACCCGTCCCTTCGCCGTGGGTGTGAGCGCGATGTCACCGTTACCGTCCGCGAAGCTGCGGAACGCTGCCGACTCGATGCGCTCCCAGGGAATGTTCACCATCATGGGAAGCGCCACGCCGAAGCGCATCACGATCCGCCGGTTGGTGATGGTGTAGACCGTGCTGCGCGCATACAGCCATGCGAGCAAGGTGAGGATGCCCACCGACACGGCGCCCAGTGCGAACTGCCACGCAACGCTGCCGGCGATTTCCGGCAGCGACTGCCCCGCGGTGATGCGCTGTGCGGCGCTGGCGAGCATCAGTATGCCGAAGTAGAGCGCCACCTTGCGTGTGTGGAATACCCGCCGTGACAGGGCGCGCCACTGGGGCTCGCCCTGCCAGACGATCTGTTCGCCTGCCGGCAGATAGCCCGGCAGGCCGCGGACCGGCTCGTCCTCGTACTCGGTCACAGCAGCGGCTCCGAGCGCTCAGCGGTGGCATAGAGATGCCCGCTGCCGTAATAAGCCGTGATGCGGTCTTCTTCCTGCAGCGTGACCTGCTCGGGATTGGAGAGGCCGGGCACGTTCGCGAACTGGCTGCCGAGGATCGACTTCACTGCCACGCTGTCCTTGCCCACGCGTGCGAGCGTGATGGGCAGCAGGATGCGGCGGCCGCTGGCGTCGAGTTCGAGGTAGCGGATCTGCGGTTCGCCCTGGTCGACCCACACGTCCACCACGGTGCCGCCCTGCACGCCGTCGGCACCCAGTACGGGGAGGCCGATCGGGTTCGGGTCACGTCCATCCACCGACCAGCCCTTGGCAATGCGCATCGGGATGATCCGCGGCGTGCCTTCGTGCGAGAGATCGGGCACATCCGGTCGGATCGCCCAGGCGCCGGGGCCCACACCATCGACCATCGGGTTGCCCGTGGGGTGCAGGGGCGAACCGGGGTAGGGCGAGGTGGGCTTGGCAGCCAGGTCGTAGCCTTTGGCTTCCACGCGCGGTACCACGCGGGTGCCGCCGCCGTGCGGCAGCACGAATGTCTTGGGTTCGGGCAGGTCGGGGAAGCCCACGACGCGCACGCGGCTCGAGCCTTCCGCTTCCAGCGGATAGCCCTCGCGCTTGTCTTCACGGCGCAGGTAGATCACCAGGCCGATGAAGAAAATCCAGAACACGTAAAGGACGAGTTGGGCCACGTCGATGTAGCCGGTGATTGCTCCTGTTGTCATGGCGAGGTCTCCTCAGTTAGAGCAGGTATTAGCCCGGAAAGTCAGCCAGGCGGAAGCCGGGTGTGGCGACCGTCCGCTCGCCCGGGCGGCGAACGAGCGGTCCTACTGCAATCAGTGCCGCGAACAGCACCAATATCTCGGTGTGATAGACAGCACCGTAGCCCGTGGCTGGCCCGCTCAGGGCCGGCCCGAGCGCACCGCTCGCTGCCATCTGCGAAATCGTGTCGCGCATCGCGCCGCCGAGCGCGATCGCGGTGCCGGCCGCCGTGGCCGTCACCGCGCCCCAGGCGCCGAGGGCGAGGCCGTTCTGGCCGCTGTCGGTGAGTGCCATGCAGGCCGTGAGCGTGCCCACGGCGAACAAGCCACCCCCGAAACCGATCATCCCGGTGCCGATGCGGAACAGCAGTGGTGAGTCGAGCGGCGCGCTGAGCACCACGGCGGCGAACGCGAAAATGCCCACCACCGCGCCGTAGCCGGCAAGGCGAACCGGATCGTCGCCGCGGTCGAGGCGGCGCGAGGCGAGCCCAAAGGCCGCGAGCGTGCCGAGCGCGAGAATGGCAGTGAGACCCGTGGTGGCGCTCACCGACAGGCCGAGGATCTGTCCGCCGTAAGGCTCGAGCAGGATGTCCTGCATGCTGAAGCCGGCCGTGCCGAGACCGACGGCGAGCAGCAGGCGCAGCGAGCGCGGGCCGGCGCGGAATTCACGCCATGACTCGAGGAAGGCGGTGCGTGCACGCCCGGGCGCCGTCAGTACGGGGTTGCGCGGTTCCTGTTTCCAGAGCGCGATCACGTTCAGCACCATCGTGGCGAGGGCTGCGGCCTGCACGACCTTGATCAACTGCATCTGGCTGAAATCCGCGAGCGCGAACGAGAATGCGGCGGAGCTCACGATGGTGCCCACCAGCAGCATCACGTACAGCAGCGCTACCACGCGGGGGCGGGTTTTTTCGGTGGCGAGGTCTGTGGCAAGCGCGAGGCCAGCCGTCTGCACTGTGTGCAGGCCGATGCCCACCAGCAGGAAGGCGAGCGCCGAGGACAGCGGCCCCAGCCATTCCGGGCCACGGTTGTCGCCCGAGAGCAGGATGAGGGCGAAGGGCATGATCGAGAGCCCGCCGAACTGCGCCATCGTGCCGCCCCAGATGTAGGGAACGCGGCGCCAACCGAGGTAGGAGCGGTGCTGGTCGGAGCGATGACCGATCAGCGCGCGCAACGGCGCAAACAACAGCGGCAACGAGACCATCACCGACACCAGCCACGCCGGCACGCTCATCTCGACGACCATCACGCGGTTCAGTGTGCCGTTCAGCAGCACCACCGCCATCCCCACCGACACCTGGAACAGCGACAGCCTCAGCAATCTGCCCATGGGCAGATCCGCCGTCGCGGCATCCGCGAACGGCAGGAACCGCGTGCTGAACTGCACGCGGGGCAGCGAAGGCCCTGGTGTGGTGGTGCGGGATTTCATCGATGTCGCAACTCGCAGGCCTGCGAGGTGTAGAAACCGCTCTTGATCCGCTCGCTGCGCCCGCGAATCCAGTCACGGAGGTCCGGGTGCTCGTCCAGCGCTTTCCATAGCGCGCGCTCCGCCACCGGTACGATGGAGGGCGCACGGTTGGCGCGCGGGAAGGCCCGCCCGGCAGCGTGCATGACACCGAGTAGCGGGTTCCACGGCGCGAAGGTGAAGGCAATGCCGCGGTCCACGCGTTCGGCGATCCGCGCCACGGCGCTGACGGCGTCGGTGGTGTCGTAGTGGATCAGGGAATCCATTGCCACCGCGTAGTCGAAGCGGCCGAGATCCGGCGCTGACATGTCGCCGACGCGGAACTCGATTGTTGCGCCATCAATGTCCGAGGGCAGGCGCTCGCGGGCGAGTTCCACCAGCGTGGGCGAGAGATCGATGGCCACCACGTTCGCACCACGGCGCGCAGCCTCGACGGCGAGCGCTCCGGTTCCACAACCTGCGTCCAGCAAGCGCATGCCCGACAAATCCGGGGGCAGGCAGTCGAGCAGCGTCTGGCGCATGCGGTCACGCCCGGCTCGTACGGTCTGGCGGATGCGTCCCACCGGATCGGTGGAGGTCAGCGCGGACCACGCGGCTGCGGCCGTACGGTCGAAGTAGGTCTCGATCTCGGAGCGGCGCTGTTCGTAACGTGTCGTGCCCATCAGTCGAAACCGAGGAAGTCGAAAAGGTCGCGGTCTTTCATCGGCGTCACCGGCAGCGGGTCGGTGCCCGCCCAGAGCCGCGCGGCGAGGTCGAGGTATTCCTGCTGCACGCGCT
>JBILEG010000042.1:0-13242 GCA_044352225.1 Pseudomonadales bacterium
TGCGCCACGGGGCGAGAGGCCATGCACGAATTCCGGCGACGTCCGCGTGTACTCGGTGAGTCGTTGCACGTAATCGAGCAGCATGTCGGCCGTTCTGACCGCCCGGGCCCCCGCGTGGATGGCAGCGAGTTCCTCGCGCGTGAGTCCCGGAACGAGCGACTCGGGATTTCGCGCCCCCTGAGCGCCCGACAACATGGCCCTCTCGGCCTTGCGATCCGGGTAACCGATTTCGATCCGCATGAGGAAACGGTCGAGCTGCGACTCGGGAAGGGGGAAGGTTCCTGCCTGGCTCACGGGGTTCTGCGTGGCGATCACGAAGAACTCCTCTGGCAGGGGACGCGTCTCACCCTCGACCGTGACCTGCCGCTCAGCCATCGCCTCAAGGAGGGCGCTCTGGGTTTTGGGGGAGCTGCGGTTGATCTCGTCGGCGAGGAGCACCTCCGTGAAGACGGGCCCCGGATGAAAACTGAAGCGGCCGCTGCCCTGCTCGAAGACCGATACGCCGAGGATGTCTCCCGGCAGCATGTCGCTGGTGAATTGCACACGCGTGAAGGTCAAGCCGAGCGCACGCGCCAGCGCGTGTGAAAGCGTGGTCTTGCCCATTCCCGGAAGGTCTTCGATGAGCAGGTGACCACGGGAAAACAACGCGCACAGGGCAAGACGCACCTGCCGCTCCTTGCCGAGCAGCACACTGCCGATCTCGTTCACCGTGCGGTCGATGGTCTGTTGCATAACGCTTGAACGCCCGTCCAGGGTGAAAGAGTGATCGCTCAGCCGCGGAGGGCGGCCAGTCCGCGCGCGAGGTCTTCACGCAGGTCTTCGATGTCCTCCAGCCCCACGGCTACGCGTACCAAACCCGGCCGGATGCCCTGCTCCTCACGCTCGGAGTCGCTCAGGCGCCCGTGCGTGGTGGTAGCCGGGTGCACGATCGTGGTCTTGGCATCGCCGAGGTTGGCCGTGATCGACATGAGGGAGGTGGCGTCAATGAATCGCCACGCAGCCGTCTGCCCGCCCTCGACCTCGAAGGACATCACACCCCCGAAACCGCGCTGCTGCGCAACGGCCAAGGCGTGCTGCGGATGCGAGGCGAGGCCGCAATGGTTGACCTTCAGCACGCCGGGTTGCGTCTCCAGCCATTGCGCCAGGGTGAGAGCGCTCGCGCTGTGGGCATCCATGCGCAGGCGCAGCGTCTCCAGACCCTTCAGCAGGATCCAGGCATTGAACGGGCTCAGGGAAGGGCCGGCCGAGCGCATGAACGCGACCGCCTGCTCCATCAATGCGCTGGAGCCACAGAGCACGCCACCCAGCACTCGCCCCTGACCATCGATGTACTTGGTCGCGGAATGCATCACCACATCGGCACCCAGCGTCAGCGGTTTTTGCAGCGCGGGCGACAGAAAACAGTTGTCGACAACGAGGATCGCAGCCGTCGCCCGCGCGATCTCCGAGACACGTGCGATATCCACGATCTCGATCGTGGGGTTGGAGGGCGTCTCCAGAAAAAGCATCCGCGTGCGCGGGCGCAGCGCCGCCTGCCAACCCGCATAGTCCGTTGGCGCGACGTAACTCACGTCCACGCCGAAGCGGGAGATGAAGCGGTTGAGCAGCACCGTGGTGCTGCCGAAAACACCGCGCGAGCACACGATGTGATCGCCCGCCGACAACCAGCTCATGCAAGCCGTGAGCATGGCCGCCATGCCGGAGGCCGTGGCGACCGCCTGCTCCGCACCTTCAAGGGCCGCTATGCGTTCCTCGAAATTGCGGACGGTGGGATTGGTGTAGCGCGAGTAGACATTGCCACAGGCCTCACCCGAAAAGCGCTCCGCGGCCTCGGATGCCGAGTCGAACACATAGCTCGAGGTGAGGTACAGCGCCTCGGAGTGTTCACCCTCCGGCCCGCGGCGCTGCCCGGCACGCACCGCCTGCGTATCCGGGCGTGAGGAGCGCAGCTGCTCGCGTCGATCGTGCTCGTTCATCGGGACGGGCTCTCCGGCTCAGAGGTTGTGGTTGTGCAGCCCGACGAGGGCAACCTCTCCGGCGCGGGTCGCGGCCTCGCGCTCTGCCTTGCGTCCATCGTTACGGTCATCGTGGAGCCGTGCGAGGTAGCTGCCATCGACGTCCCCGGTGACATATTTGCCGTCGAATACGGAGCAGTCGAAGGTCTCGATGGCAGGGTTGCCATCGCGCGAACAGGAGATCAGGTCCTCGAGGTCCTGGTAGACCAGCCAATCGGCGCCGATCTGCTCGCAGACTTCCTGCTCGGTGCGCCCGTGCGCGATCAGTTCCTCGGCCGAAGGCATGTCGATGCCGTAGACGTTCGGGTAACGCACGGGGGGCGCGGCAGAGGCGAAATAGACGTGCCGTGCGCCCGCATCGCGCGCCATCTGGATGATTTCACGGCAGGTCGTGCCGCGGACGATGGAGTCATCGACCAGCAAGACGTTCTTGTCGCGGAATTCGAGTTCGATGGGGTTCAGTTTCTGGCGCACGGACTTCGTGCGGATCGCCTGTCCGGGCATGATGAATGTGCGCCCGATGTAGCGGTTCTTCATCAGCCCTTCGCGGAACTTGACGTCGAGTTCGTAGGCGATCACCTGCGCACAGACCCGACTCGTGTCGGGGATGGGGATGACCACGTCGATGTCGTGATCCGGACGCAGCCGGCGTATCTTGTCGGCCAGGCGCTCGCCCTGGCGCAGACGTGCCTTGTAGACCGATACGCCGTCCATGATCGAGTCCGGCCGCGCGAAATACACATGCTCGAAGATGCAGGGACGCAGTTGGGGATTCTCCGCGCACTGGCGCGTGGTGATCGTGCCGCGCGCATCGAGGTAGATGGCCTCTCCGGGCGCGACATCACGCACGATACGGAAGCCGAGCACATCGAGTGCCACGCTCTCGGAGGCCACCATGTACTCCATGCCACCCTCGACCTCGCGCTCGCCGAAAATCAGCGGACGGATGCCGTGCGGATCGCGAAAGGCCAGAATGCCGTGACCCGAGATCATGGCTACCGCAGCATAGCCACCCCGCGCACGCCGATGCAGGCCGCGCACAGCCGTGAAGAAATCCTCGGCGTCCGGATGCAGCTTGCCCAGGATCTGCAACTCGTGCGCGAGGACGTTCAGCAATACCTCGCTGTCGGAGTCGGTGTTGATGTGCCGGAGATCGGCCTGGAACACCTGCTCGCGCAACTGGTCTGCGTTCGTGAGGTTGCCGTTGTGGCCCAGACAGATGCCGTAGGGGCTGTTGACGTAGAAGGGCTGGGCCAGGGCTGAACTCGCGCTGCCTGCGGTGGGATACCGCGTATGGCCGATTCCGAGGTTACCGGTAAGACGCTCCATGTGCTCCGTACGGAACACGTCCCTGACGAGCCCGTTCCCCTTGCGCTGGCGGAAGACACCGCGATCACTGGTGACGATGCCCGCAGCATCCTGGCCACGATGCTGCATCACCGTGAGCGCATCGTAGAGGTGCTGGTTGACCGCGCTGCGTCCGACGATTCCGACGATGCCGCACATCCGTACTACCTCCGCTCAGTTAGCGATGCCCGACAACACGGTGCCTGCCGCACCCGTGATGCTGCGAAACCAGCCCTCCATCAGGAGCAGGTGCGGCAGTAACAGCGACTGCTGCCACCAGCCAAAGCGCTCCGGCTGAAGCAGCGGCCGCAGCATCACCACGGCGGCCAGCAGCACGAACACGCCGCGCGCAAAGCCGAAGCCCATGCCCAGCAGGCGATCGAGGAAACCCAGGCCTGCGAACGCGATGAGGCTCTGTATCAGCCGCGCTAACAGCCCGACGGTGATCATCGTGATCACGAACAGCGCCGCGAAGGCGACCACGTATCGCCCCGTCGCATCGTCGATGCTGCCTGTGAGCAGATAGGCCAGACGGTCGCCGAACAGCATCGCCACCAGAAAGGCGAGCACCCAGCCAACGAGCGACATGGCCTCGCGGATGAACCCGCGCAAGAGACTCAGCAACATCGAGATGCCCACGACGGTGATGATCGTCCAGTCGGCAGCGTTCAGCGCGTCCAAGGAGCGGATTCCGGGCCTGGAAGATGGGCCGCATTCTAACGCAGCGTAGCGGCCAAGGCCCACCGCGATCGCTCAGGGATAGTACCGAGTGACGTAGCCCTTGATGCCGAGTTTCTGTTGCACCGACACCGCCGCGCGTTGCACCGCCGCGCGATCGAGTTTGGGCTCGGCGTAAACACGGTAGCGCCGGGCAGGGCCGCTACCTACCGTCTGTACCAGAGCGTGGAAGCCCGCTTTCTCCGCGCGGGCACGCAACTCGAGGGCGTTGTCACGCGCAGAGAACACTCCCAGTTGCAGGGCCCATTGCTCCGGCAGCGCGCGCGCATCCGTACGCACCGGCGCAACGGGATCGGGCGCCGGCTTGGCGAGCGGTGCTTTGGCGGGAGCGGACGCAACCTCGGGCATGGAAACATCCACTTCGGCAGCGGCTTCAGGGGGCGGCGTGTCGGGGAGTTGCTCGCGACGCGCGGCGCTGTCCGGCGCGGGCGGCAAGACCACCGGATCGGGCTGCGCGACCTCGAAGGCCTGTTCAGCCGGCGCGCGCGGTATCTGGCTGCGCTGGCTGATCTCGCGCACCGGGGTGGTGTCGAAGACAACGGGCCAGGCGATGACCCCCAGACCGACCAGCACGGCAGCCCCTACGAGGCGGTGTTTCATGGACTCCTGCACGCGCCCTCCTGTTGCCCCTCAAACCAGTCCAGCGCGGGGCCCACGGCGAAGAACGAACCGCACACCAGAAGGCGGTCTCCGGGCAGCAGCATGCCGAACACTGCCACGAGGGCCTCCGCGATGCCTGCATGACAACTGCGCGGCGCCTTTCCCGGCACAAGGGCGGCGAGATGCGCCGCGGTCTCTGCACGATCGCCCTCGAGGGTGGCAAAAAACCAGCCGTCTGCGAGCTCGTCCAGCGCTTTGATGATGCCCTGGCAGTCCTTGTCGCGCATCGCGCCCATCACCACGAGCGTACGCCCCCCACAAGGGCTCGATCGCAGACGGCGCACAAGACTCTGCACGCCGTGGGGATTGTGCGCGACATCGAGGACGCATTCCACGCCGCGGTGCAGCAAAAGCTGCATCCGCCCTTCGACCGTGACCTGTGGCAGAACACGCGCGAGTACCTCGCGCTCAGGCAGCGCCCCGCAGAGCGCCAGCGCCTCGAGTGCACAGGCAACGTTGCTTCCGATCAGCTGCGGTGGCGGAAGACCGGCGTGGACAATCCCCTCCCCGTCTTGCCCTCGCCCGCGCCACGCCCAGGAGCCATCCCCCGACGCGGACTCGTCGAAGCTCTCGCCAATGGCATACCAGCGCGCGCCGGTCTGATCGGCGACATCGCGAAGACTTCGGGGAGGATCCCGGTCGCCGATCACCGCGGGCGCTCCGGCCCGGAAAATCCCGGCCTTCTCGCGCCCGATGGACTCCCGATCGGGCCCCAGCCAATCCTGATGGTCCAGCCCGATGCTCGTCACCACCGCCACGGTGGGCGAGACGATGTTCACCGCATCGAGGCGCCCACCCAGACCTACCTCGAGCACCAGCCAGTCCGGATCCGATTCGCGGAACACCTGGAGCGCAGCGAGGGTGCCGTGTTCGAAATAGCTGAGAGACACACCATGGCGGGCCTGCTCCACCGCCTCGAAGGCGGCGCAGAGTCGGGCGTCTGATACCTCCCGACCGTCAAGCCTGATGCGTTCGTTGTAACGCCGCAGATGGGGCGATGTGTAGACGCCCGTGCGCTTGCCGGTGGCAAGAAGAAGTTGCTCGATGGTGGCGACGCAGGAGCCCTTGCCATTGGTGCCGGCGACCGTGATCACCGGGCACCTGGCCTCGTCGAGACCCAAACGCTTTGCCACCGCAAGGACACGGTCAAGCCCCAGTTCGATCTGCGAGGGGTGTGCGGACTCCAGCTTCCGCAGCCAGTCTGCAAGCATGGGTTTGTTCACAGACACCGGACGCGGGCAGGCATCAGGACGGCTCGGGCAGTCCGCCGAGTTTCGCGAGCAGCGAAGAGATCCGCAGACGCAATTCCCCACGTGACACGATCATGTCTATCGCGCCATGCTCCAGAAGGAATTCGCTGCGCTGGAAGCCGGGCGGGAGTTTCTGGCGGATGGTCTGCTCGATGATGTTCGGGCCCGCGAAGCCGGCGCGCGCGGCGGGTTCCGCGATGTTGATATCGCCAAGAATCGCAAGGCTCGCCGAGACGCCACCATAAATCGGGTCAGTGAGCACCGAGATGTACGGCACCCCTGCCCGCTTCATCCGCTCGAGGATGGCACTGGTCTTGGCCATCTGCATGAGCGAGATCAGCGCCTCCTGCATGCGCGCGCCACCGCTCGCGGAAAAGCAGACGAGCGGGATCCTCTGCTCCAGCGATGCGGACGCAGCGCGGGTGAATTTCTCGCCTACCGCATAGCCCATCGAGCCGCCATGGAAATTGAACTCGAAGGCCAGAACGTGCAGCGGTACGCCCCTCACGCGGCCTTTCATCGCGACGAGGGCGTCTCGCTCGCCCGTCACCTTCTGGGCGGCCGACAAGCGGTCCTTGTATTTCTTCACGTCACGGAAGCGCAGACGGTCTACCGGCTCGACTTCGGTGCAGATCTCCGTGCGTCCCTCGGGATCGAGGAAGGTGTCGAGACGACGCCGGGCGCCGATGCGCAGATGGTGAGAGCACTTCGGGCAGACGTCGAGATTGCGCTCGAGCTCCGGCCGGTACAGCACCGCCTCGCAACGCGGGCACTTGCTCCACAGGCCCTCCGGAACCGCAGCCTTGCGGGATTGCTCACCCCGACGGACAACGGCAGGAACGATCTTGTCAAGCCAGCTCATTCGACATCCGCTCCAGGGCTGGGCCGGTTTCCGGCCACGTGTGCACGTGCCACCGCACGCATGAAGTCCTCTATCTTGCCGGGATCCTTGCGCCCGGGCGCACTTTCCACACCGCTGCTCACATCGACCGCCCACGGCCGCAGAGCGGCTATCGCAGCACCGACGTTCGAGGCATCCAGCCCGCCGGCGATGACCAGCGGGCGCGGACTCTCCGCCGGCACCAGCGACCAGTCGAAGCTGCGGCCCGTACCGCCGTGGCGTTGCGGATCGAGCGTATCGAGCAGCAGGCCCCGTGCCCGCGGGAAGGCATCGAGTGCCATCGCATCCAGCCTCTGCGCACCCACGCGAATGGCTTTCAGGTAAGGCACACCGAACTGATCACAAAACTCCGGAGATTCGTCGCCGTGGAACTGCAGGATATCGGGCCTCATGCCCGAGACCACCGCCTCGACCTCCTCGCGGGTCGGGTTCACGAACAGCGCGACCCCCGCCACGAAGGGACCCGCCGCCGCCATGATGGCATGCGCTGCAACGGTCTCGACGCAGCGCGGGCTGGGCTTGTAGAAGACCAGCCCGAGCGCATCGGCGCCGGCGCGCGCGGCAAGCGCGGCGTCTTCCGGGCGCGTGATGCCGCAGATTTTCACCCTGACGCGCATCACCATGTAATCCCGACCGATGGACGCCGAATCATAGCCCGCGACACCGTCATGCACTACTCGGGCTGACCGAACACGGCAGAAAACGGAGGGTCCGGCGGGGCTGGAAGGGCCAAGGCGGCGGCGTAATCGACACGGACGAGGAACAGACCCCGGGAGGGCGCCGTACTACCGGCCAGGCGCCGATCGCGCCCCTCAAGCAGGGATGCCATCCACTCGGAGGATTCCTCGCCACGCCCTACGCGCAACAAACTTCCCACGATGTTGCGCACCATGTGCAGCAGGAAAGCATTGGCACGGATATCGATGCAGATCAGTTCACCCGCCCGACGAACGGAGACAGCCTCGACCCTGCGCATCGGCGTCCTCGACTGGCAGCCTGCACCGCGGAACGCGCTGAAGTCATGCTCGCCCAGCAAGGCCTGCGCAGCGGCGTGCATCCGGTCTTCGTCCAGAGGGCAACGCTCAAGACAACTGAGCCCCCCAAACGAGGCGCTGCGCTGCGCGCGGTTCAGTACGAGGTAACGATAGCTACGCGACCGGGCCGAGAAACGCGCATGGAAGGACGACGGAACCGCCCTCGCCCACTGCACCGCAATACCCGCTGGCAAGAGCGCGTTGCTGCCCAGCACCCAGGCTCTCTCGGGACGGATCGACGGCGTATCGAAGTGCACCACTTGCGCGCTGGCATGGACACCGGCGTCGGTACGGCCTGCACACACGGTGGAGACCGGGGCGCTGGCGATGCGGGAGAGTGCGGACTCCAGCGTGCCCTGCACCGTGCTGCGGGCGGGATCACGCTGGGACTGCCAACCGGAAAAGGCAGAGCCGTCGTATTCGAGACACAGCGCGATACGCTGCGCGCCGGCCTCCCCGGGCACGCCGTCAGCCCGGATTCAATGTGTCGAGCAAGGCAGAGGCAGACGCGCGCTGGGCCTCGGTGCCCTCGGCCACTACTTCCTCGAGGATATCCCTTGCGCCCTCACTGTCGCCCATCTCGATGAAGGCCTTGGCAAGTTCTAGCCGTGTCTCGACCTCGTCAGTGCCCTCCAGCAGATCGATATCGGCGACATCCTCTTCGGTCGGTGCCGAAGGCAACCCAACCGGCTCGGCGAGCGGCTCTACGCCCGGCAGATCGAAATCAAGGTGAACCGTATCCTCGTCCGTCGCCACATCCAGCGCGAGTGGCAGTTCCTCGCGGAGCGTTGATGGCTGATCTGCCCACGCGGCGTCTGATGCCGGCTCTGGCTCATCGAGCAGCAGCGAGCCCAGTTCGAGGTCCCCGAACTCGCCATGATCGTCAGCGGGAAGCACGTCGAGCTCTACAGAGTCGAGTGCTGCCTCGTCCAGAGATGCGTCGAGATCCAGATCGAACTCGCCCGTAGCGGGCTCCGGAACGGGGCTCTGGAGGTCGAGATCAAGACTGCTCAGCTCCGGCTCGTGATCCTCCTCGACGAGCGGCGCGAGGCTGCGCGACAGTGCCAACGACGGCGCTGCCACCGTGTCCGCGGACTGGATGCCGGCAGGAGAATCGACTTCGGAGAGCCAGTGCGGGTGACCGGTCTCGATGGCGATCGTGCGCGCCACCTGTACGTCGTCGTCGCCGCCCAGCGCAAGTACCCGGTCGTACTCGGCAAGGAACTCCTCTTGCGCATTGCACATGGCGAGGATTTCCATGAGTTTCAGGCGTACATCGATCTGCTCCGGATCCTGCTCGAGGGCCACACACAGCACTTCCATCGCGCGTTCATGGCGACCATAGGCCACGAACATGTCGGCCTCTGCGAGCGGATCGTGGGGCTCATCGGGCAATACGGCCGGTGTGGCCTTGGACAGATCCAAAGGCCTGGCGCTGAGGGCTGCGGGCGGCGTTTCCGGGGCTACCGGCGCCTCTGCCATGATCGGCACGACGGCGACAACAGGCACAGGCGTGGGTTCGACAGCCACCGGAGCTTGCCGCACGGGAGGAACCACCGGCTCGATAGCCGAGGGCTCGGGCCCCGCCTCTTCCCGGACGGATGAGCGGAATCGCTGGCTGGCAGAGGGCAAGGGCGCATAGCCGGGGGCGGATCGCCTGCGCCGCACCACCAGAAAACCGAGGGTAGCCAGGAAGGCGGCGATCACTGCCGCGCCGAGCGCAACACCGTTCTCCAGCACAGCGGCGAGCACACCGGGTTCTTCTTCAGGCGCTGACGGCGCTGAGGGCGCTACGGGAACAGCCGCAGGTACCGAAGGCGCTGTCGCAGCGCCTGCAGATTGCTGCGCAGCAGCCATCCCTTCGCTCTTCAGGTCGACAACGCGCTGGTAGTCTTTGACCTGATCCTCGAGCGCTTTTACACGGGAGGCAAGTTCGGCGTTCTCACGCTCTTTGGCAGAAAGAGTCTCCTGGACGGTGGCAAGATCGTCTGTCACGGATCCCGTGCCGGAACCACCGGGCTCTCCACCGGCACTGCCTCCGCCCGCATCGGCTGCCGTGTCGCCCGTGAGCCGCAAATAAGGGCGCTCGCTGCCGGCATCAGCGGGTGGTTCGGACGATGCGTCGGTTGACTGCTGCTCCCCGCCGGCATCGGCGTCCGGGGCGGATGGCTGCGCTCCCGCGCCGCTGCCGGAAGACAGCTCGGCCTGAATACGCAGCACGGCACCCGCGCGAAGGCGGTTGATATCGCCGTTCACGAAGGCCTCAGGGTTGTCCTGGTGGAGGGCCTCGAGCATCTGCTGCACCGGCACGCCATCACCGCGCGTGCGAGCGGCAATGCTCCAGAGCGTGTCACCGGACTGCACGCCATAAGTGTTGCCGCCGCTCCAGGCACCGCCACCATCCGAACGGGGAGTCACGGAGGGGCGGGCCGGAGCACGGGTGACCGGCGTCTTCACCTCGGGGGGAGGCGCCGTCGTGTACGTTGGAAGGTCCAGAAGCACCGTGTACTCACGCAGCACACGGCCGTTCGGCCAGCGAACTTCGAGGAGGAAATCCATATAGGGTTCGCGCACCGGCTGATCCGTACGGAGGTAGACCACCCCCTCGCCGGAGGCAGCGGTCTTGACCTCGAAGCGCATCTCGGTGAGCGCGTAGAGGCGTTCGATGCCCGAGCGGTCGAAGTCCGCGGATGAGGCAAGACGCACGATGATCTGGTCTGAGCCCAGGTCGTCAGTGCCCCGCAACCTGATTTCGGCCTTGAGGGGCTCGTTCAGTGCCGAACGCAGTGTGATCTCACCCAACCCGAGCCCCAGCGCCGAGGTGGCGTCGAGCGCCACCAACGCGACCAGCAGGGAGGAAATGCGTTTCCTGAACATCGGCCATCCTGGGATAAAAGAAGACGAGGCGATCCTTGCGCGGAACCCGGAACGGGCGCCACCCCAAACGACTGTCTGACCCGAGTATTGGCTACAAAAAGTCCCGGATCAAGGTTTCAGCGATCTGGATGCTGTTGAGCGCTGCGCCTTTACGCACATTGTCGGCAACGACCCAGAGGTTCAGACCCCGCGGATGCGAGATGTCCTCCCGGATTCTGCCCACGAACACCGGATCCTTGCCGCTCGCATCGCCCACGGGTGTGGGATAACCGCCGGCCTGACGCTCGTCGAGCACCACGATGCCTGGCGCCGCCTCGAGAAGCTTGCGTGCCTGCTCTGCCGTGATCTTGTCCCGAGTCTCTATGTGAATGGCCTCCGAGTGCCCGTAGAACACGGGAACGCGCACGCAGGTCGGGTTCACCTGTATCCGCTCGTCGCCCATGATCTTGCGCGTCTCCCAGACCATCTTCATCTCTTCCTTTGTATAGCCGTTGTCCTGGAAGGAATCGATGTGAGGGATAACGTTGAAAGCGATCTGGCGGGGATAGACCTTGGTCTCGACCGGGCGCCCGTTCAGCAGGCTGGCGGTCTGGGTCGCCAACTCCTCTATGGCCTCCTTGCCGGTACCGGAGACTGCCTGGTAAGTGGCCACATTGATCCGCTCGATGCCCACCGCATCGTAGATCGGCTTCAGGGCGACCAGCATCTGGATGGTGCTGCAGTTGGGGTTCGCGATGATGTTCCGGTTCCGGTACGACGCCAGCGCACCGGGGTTAACCTCGGGCACGACTAGAGGAATGTCGTCGTCGTAGCGGAACTGCGAGGTGTTGTCGATCACCACACAGCCCGCCTCTCCGGCCTTGGGTGCGTAGACAGCCGAAACGCTGGCGCCCGGCGAGAAGAGGCCGATCTGAACCTTGCTGAAGTCGAAGTCAGCGAGATTCTCGACCAGCAACTCCTTGCGCCCGAAGGAGACCGTCGACCCCGCCGAACGTTCGCTCGCGAGGGCGTACACCTTGCCAACGGGGAATTTGCGCTGGGACAGTATGTCCAGCATGCATTCGCCTACGGCCCCTGTGGCCCCTACCACCGCAACATCCCAGGTCTTGCTCATCATCTGCGTCCTCGTTGAATCAGGGCGGTGTCTCAGGCGAGCGCCGCGCACACGGCCTCGCCCATCGTGGAGGTATCGACCAGCTGCGTTCCGGCGGTATGGATGTCACCGGTGCGCAATCCAGCGTCGAGGACCCGCCCGACGGCCTGCTCGATAGCGGTGGCCGCCTCACCCATGCCGCCGCTGTAGCGGAGCAACATCGCAGCCGAGAGTATGGCCGCCAGAGGGTTTGCCTTGCCCTGGCCGGCGATATCGGGTGCCGAGCCATGCACCGGCTCGTACAGGCCCTTGCCCTTCTCGTCGAGCGATGCCGAAGGGAGCATCCCGATGGAACCGGTGAGCATGGCCGCTGCGTCCGAGAGGATGTCGCCGAACAGGTTGCCCGTCACCACCACATCGAACTGCCGTGGGGCCCTCACCAACTGCATGGCGGCGTTATCCACATACATATGTGACAACTCGACGTCCGGGTATGACGGAGCCAGCGCGTCCATGACCTCCCGCCAGAGCACCGTTACCTCGAGCACATTTGCCTTGTCGACGGAGCACAGGCGCCTGCCGCGCTTGCGGGCCGCCTCGAAGGCTACGCGCCCGATGCGACGGATCTCGGACTCCGAGTAGATATCGGTATTGAAGCCTTCGCGCTCGCCGTCAGCGCGAACACGAATACCCCGGGGCTCCCCGAAGTAAATGCCACCGGTCAGTTCGCGCACGATCAATATGTCCAAGCCGGAGACAACCTCCGGCTTGAGCGCAGAGGCGGCAGCAAGCTGGGGGTAAAGAATGGCCGGCCGGAGATTCGCGAACAGCCCCAGAGCGGCCCTGATTGCAAGCAGACCGCGCTCCGGGCGAAGGGAGCGCTCTATTCCGTCCCAGCGGGGCCCACCGACGGCACCGAGCAGGACCGCATCGGCCTCGCGGGCGGCCGTCAACGTGCTCTCGGGCAGCGGAATCCCATGGACGTCGATCGCCGCGCCGCCAATCAGGGCCTCGCTGTATGACACGCCAAGACCGAAGCGTTTGTCTGCTGCGTGCAGCACCCGAAGCGCCTCGCGGGTCACTTCCGGACCGATACCATCACCCGACAATGCCAGAATTTTCATGATCCTACGCCGCTTTTATGAGATTTCATGACATCTCCCGTGCGAGCCAAGGCCAGCGCTGCAGATGCGCCGCCTCAAAGGCCCGGATCCGGTCGGACTCCTCCAGCGTGAGCCCGATATCGTCCAAACCGTTCAACAAACAGTGCTTCCGGAACGCGTCCACATCGAAAGGAATGCTCAGACCGTTCGGACCATGCACCTGC
>JBILEG010000377.1:0-3923 GCA_044352225.1 Pseudomonadales bacterium
GCGCTCTCTCGGCCTGGCCCACCGCGCGCATGCAGTGGTGGATGCGGCCCGGCCCGAGCCGTCCCTGCGCCACTTCGAAGCCCCTGCCCTCGCCCGCGATGATGTTCTCTTTGGGCACGCGCACGTTGGTGAAGCGCATGTGCATGTGACCGTGCGGCGCGTCGTCGTTGCCGAAAACCGTCATGGGGCGCAACACCTCGATACCGGGCGTCTCCATGGGCACCAGGATCTGCGAGTGCTGAAGGTGGCGCGGCGCGGTGCTGCTGGTCTTCACCATCACGATCAGGATGCGGCAACGCGGATCGCCCGCGCCCGAAATCCAGTGCTTATCGCCATTGATCACCCACTCCTCGCCCTCGAGGACGGCAGAGGTGCTGATGTTGGTGGCATCCGAGGAGGCGACGTCCGGCTCGGTCATCACGTAGGCCGAGCGGATCTCGCCCGCAAGCAGCGGCTTCAGCCAGCGGGCCTGCTGCGCGGGTGAACCGTAACGTGCGAGCACTTCCATGTTGCCGGTGTCGGGCGCGCTGCAGTTGAAGACCTCCGGCGCGAGCCGGGATTTGCCGGTTTCTTCGGCGATATAGGCGTATTCCACGGTGCTGAGGCCGTGGCCTTCGCCACCGTGGCCGGTGAGGAAGAAGTTCCAAAGGCCGCGCTCGCGAGCCTTGGCCTTGAGGCCTTCGAGGATCTCGGTCTGGCGCGGCGTGAAGGCCCAGCGGTCACCGCTGGCGACTTCCTGTTCATAGGCGTGCTCCATCGGCAGCACTTCCTGCTCGATGAAGCGTTTGACCTCGTCCAGGATCGGACGCAGGCGCTCGGTGATCCCCAGATCCATGTGTGGCTCCCTCAGTAGCCCGCCAGAACGGCGTAGCGGTGGGTGTGGTAGTAGGCATCGCCCAGCCAGGTGCGGAGCGCCGCGGCGCGCTTCATGAACAGGCCGATGTCGATGTCGTCGGTCATGCCGATGCCGCCGTGCATCTGCACGGCCTCGTTGGCGGCGAGCGTGGCGACTTCGGTGGCGCGCGCCTTGGCGAGGCTCGCCGCAGCGGCAAAGCTGCCGTCGTTGCCATCGGCGGCACGCAACGCACCCAGCACGGCGGAGCGCGCGAGCTCGAGTTCGCAGAAGAGCACCGCCGCGCGATGCTGCAGACCCTGGAACTCGCCGATGATGCGCCCGAACTGCTTGCGCTGGCGCAGGTACTCCACCGTGCGCTCGAAGACCTCAGTGGCCACACCGAGCAACTCTGCGGCGGCGCAGCAGCGCGCCACATCCAGCGCGTGTTCAAGCGCCGCGAAGCCGCCGTGCAGCGTACCGATCAACGCGTCCTGCGCCACGCGCACGCCCTGCAGGCGGATCGTGGCGGCGTTGCGCGAGTCGACCATCACATGGCGCTCAACCGTGAGCCCGGGCGCACCAGCCGCCACCCGGAAGAGCGAGATCCCGTGGGCCTCACCGGCGGCGCCCGCGGTGCGCGCGACCACGATCAGCGTGTCTGCGCTGTGTCCGTCGATCACGAAGTGTTTTTCACCGTCGAGCACGAAGCCGCCATCCGCCGCGGTGGCGCGGGTGACGATGGCGAGCGGGTCGTGGCGCGGGGATTCGTCCACCGCGAGCGCGAGCAGGTGTTCGCCTGCGGCCACGCGCGGCAGCAACGCTGCCTGCTGTTCTTCAGTGGCGGCGAGCTTGAGCAACGAAACGCCCAGCACCGCGCTCGACACGAACGGCGAGGCGCAGAGCGTACGCCCCATCTGCTCGCAGACAATGCCCGCGCCCATGTGCGCGAAACCGAGCCCGCCGTGCACCTCGGGCACCAGCAGCCCCGCCCAGCCCATGCCGGCCATGCTGGCCCAGAGCTCGCGCGAGAAACCCGTGGCATCGGCACCGTCACGCAGCGCGCGCAGCGCGGAAACCGGCGACTCGGCGCGCAGGAAATCCCGCGCGGCATCAAGCAGCATGCGTTCGTCGTCGTCGTATACCAGCGACATGAAATCTCCCCGATCCCTGTTCAGCCCGGCAGGCCGAGAATGCGTTTGGCGATGACGTTCAGTTGCACCTCGGAGGTGCCGCCCTCGATGGAATTGCCCTTGCTGCGCAGCCACGAGCGCGCCACGAAGCCGCCGTCGAAGGCCGCGCCCTCCCAGCCGAGCGCATCGCTGCCGTGGATGGACACCAGCAGTTCCTGCCGGCGCTTGTTCAGCTCCGTGCCGTAGTACTTGAGCAGCGAAGACGCCGCACCCGTGCCAACGCCGGCGCGGGCTTCATCGCGCACGCGCTCGAGCGTGAGGCGAAAGGCCGCGGCGTCCATCTCGAGGCGCGCGATGTCCGCCCGCAGGCCCGGCTGCGCGAGTTGTCCGTGCTCCAGTCCGATGCGGCGCACCGCGATCTCGGTGGGCGTGGCCTGCCCCGCACCCGTCACGCCGAAGAGCCCGCTGATCATCTCGCGCTCGTGCGTCAGCAGGTATTTGGCGATGTCCCAGCCGGCGTTCAATTGCCCGACCAGTTGGTCTTTGGGCACACGCACATTGTCGAAAAAGGTTTCGCAGAAGGGCGAGGCGCCGCTGATGAGACGAATGGGTTTGGTGCTGACGCCCGGGCTCTCCATGTCGAAGAGCACGAAGCTGATGCCCTGATGTTTGGGTGCTGCGAAATCCGTGCGCACGAGGCAGAAGATCCAGTCGGCCTTGTCGGCATAGGAGGTCCAGATTTTCTGGCCGTTCACGAGGAAGTGATCGCCCGCGTCATCGGCGCGCGTTTGCAAACCGGCGAGGTCAGAGCCCGCATTCGGCTCGCTGTAGCCCTGGCACCAGCGGATCTCGCCGCGCACGATGGGTGGCAGGAAGCGCGCTTTCTGTTCCTCGGTGCCGTACTTGAGGAGTGCGGGCCCGAGCATGGAAATGCCGAAGCTCTCGAGCGCTGGACGGGCGCGGATGCGCTGGAGTTCTTCAGACAACACCTTGGCCTCGGCCCGCGACAGGCCACCACCGCCGTATTCGCGCGGCCAGGTGGGCGCGGTCCAGCCGCGCGCGCCCATGCGCGCGAGCCAGTTCCGCTGGTCATCACCGGAGAACACCCACTTGCGGCCACCCCAGCAGATGTCGGTGTCCATCAGCGCATCGCCCGAGATCGCGCGGCGCATGCTCTGGGGGCAGTTCTCATCGAGCCACGCACGGGTCTGGTGGCGGAACGTATCGAGTGGATCCATCGTGAGGCTCCGATAAGGCTTCATGCGGAAAGCCGTCGAAACTTACACCATCGGCACCGGTGCTACCATTGCCGCCGGTGTCGTTCCCGGGGGTAACACGACGTGGATCAAGTGCTGGACGCGCTGCTCGCGCGGCTCACGGTGGAACGCGAGAGCGAACTGCGTTTCATCGGCACCAGCCCCAAGGGGCAGCAAAGGCGCGTGTATGGCGGGCAGGTGCTGGCGCAATCGATGAGCGCCGCCATCCGCACCGTGGATCCGGAGCGCCGCGTGCATTCGCTGCACGCCTATTTCATGCGCCCCGGCAACCCCGCTGAGCCCATCGTCTACGAGGTCGACCCGCTGCGAGACGGCAAGGGCTTCAGCACGCGCGCCGTGGTGGCACGCCAGAGTGGCCGTGCGATCTTCAACGCCTCGTTGTCATTCCAGGTGCCGGAGAATGGGCTGGAGCATCAGGACCCGATGCCCGAGGTACCGCCGCCGGAATCGGTGCAGAGCGATTTCGATTACCACACGGCTCTCCACGAGAAAGACCCGGCCCGCTACGAGAAACCCGGGCGCTGGGCCATGGACTACCGCGTGGTGCACCGCGCGGATCCCGTGGCGCACGCGCCCATGCCCGCGCACTGCGGCCTCTGGATGCGCGCCAAGGGAAGCGTTCCTGCGATGCCCGACGTGCCCGGCATCCACGAGACCCTGCTCGCCTACATGTCCGACAAC
>JBILEG010000564.1:0-3628 GCA_044352225.1 Pseudomonadales bacterium
ACGCACGGGGCGGATGCGATAACCGCCGCGAAGGCTCGCGATGACGGGCGCGGTGTCGGGCCGCAGGCCTCTCCATATATGAAAGGATTCGGCGGCCTGCTCCACCAGCATGCCCAGGCCATCGGCGCGGGCCACCGCGCCCTCTGCCGCCGCGGCGCGCAGGAACGGTGTGGGCTCGTTGCCATAGACCATGTCGTAGCAGCGGGTCTGGGGGCCGATGGTGCCCTGCGGCAATGCGGGCACCTCGCCGCTCAAGCCGGCGCTGCTGGCATTGATGACCAGATCGAAGACCTGCCCGGCCGCCTGCTCAGGTACGCCCGCGCGCACAGGGCCCTCTGCGGAAAAGAGCGCGGCCAGCGCTAGGGCACGCGCCGCCGTGCGGTTGACCACCAGCAGATCCGCGGGCGCTTCGGCAAGCAGCGGCCCCACCAGGCCACGCGCTGCGCCGCCGGCGCCAATCAACAGCACGCGCGCCCCGGCGATGGGCCACCCGAGGTTGGCGCGTATGTCACGCACCAGCCCCGCGCCGTCGGTGTTGTCGCCGAGCAGTGTGCCGTCGGCATTCAATGCGAGCGTGTTGACTGCACCCGCTGCATGCGCGCGCGGGCTGAGGCGGTCCGCAAGGGCATGCGCATCGAGCTTGAAAGGCACCGTGACGTTCATGCCCTTGCCGCCATTGGCAAAGAAGACCCGCGCGCCCTCGGCGAAACCGTCGACGGGCAAGAGAAGGCGACGGTATTCGATGTCCTGCCCCGTCTGGCGGGCAAATGCGGCGTGGATGTACGGGGAGCGCGAATGTGCGACCGGATTACCGGCCACCGCGTATCGGTCACTCATGCGGGACTCAGAGCCAGTCGCGCGGGTGGAGGAAATCGGAATACAGAGAGGCTTCGTGGCTCCCCGGTTCGGGTTTCCAGTCGTACTCCCAGCGCACCAGCGGCGGCAGGGACATCAGAATGGACTCGGTGCGGCCACCCGATTGCAGCCCGAAGAGCGTGCCGCGGTCGAAGACCAGGTTGAACTCTACATAGCGTCCGCGACGGTACAACTGGAACTGCCGCTCTTGCTCTCCCCAGGGCTGCGCCATGCGCTTGCGCACGAGCGGCACATAAGCCTCGGTGAAGGAGTCCCCGACGGAGCGCTGGAAGGCAAAGCAGGTATCGAAGTCCCAGCGGTTCAGGTCGTCGAAGAACAACCCGCCGACCCCGCGGGTCTCGCCGCGGTGTTTGAGGAAGAAGTACTCGTCACACCACTTCTTGTAGGCCGGGTAGACGTCCTCGCCAAAGGGCGCGCAGGCCTGCTGGGCGGTATGGTGCCAATGACGGCAGTCTTCCTCGTACGGGTAATAAGGAGTGAGGTCGTAGCCACCGCCGAACCACCAGACCGGCTCGGCCCCTTCGCGCTCGGCCATGAAAAACCGCACGTTCATGTGCGAGGTGGGCACATAGGGGTTTCGCGGGTGGATCACGAGGGACACACCCAGCGCCGAAAAACCCCGGCCGGCCAACTCCGGACGATGCGCGGAAGCGGAGGGCGGCAAGGAGGTCCCGCTCACACGGGAGTAGTTAACGCCCGCTTTCTCGAAAACTGCCCCGTCGGCCAACACACGCGTGATGCCACCACCGCCTTCGGCTCGGGACCATCGGTCCTCGGCGAAAGCCGTCTGCCCGTCGATCGCGGCGATTGCGTCGCAAATGTGGTCTTGCAGGCCCAGCAGGTAACGCTCGACGGCATCTATGTCGGGTTTGGCGGCAGTCATGACCCGGGCAGCTCCTGGGGGGAATCGGGCGCAATGATAGCGGGGCTTGCGGCCCGGATGATGCGCCCGCTCAAGGCATCACGGATTTCGCTGGGGCCGCGGAGCCCTCCGAGTTCGCCCGGGAGCAGCCCGTCGAGCCGCTCCCGGAAGTAACGGCGCACGGCAAGCTCAGTGGTTGCGGCCGCGCGACCGCTGGGGTTGGCGGAGGTGGAAACGACCGGCCCACCGAAAGCCCGGCACAGGGCAACGACACCCGGGTGAGCACTGACTCTCACGGCAAGCGTTGGTTTTCCTCCTGATATCCAGGCCGGAAACCCCGCAGGGGCCGGGACCAGCCAGGTCACAGGGCCCGGCCAGCTGGCCAGGATCGGCTGGAGTTGCGCGGGGCTCAACCCCCTCAGCAGGCCGCGCACCTGATCGACAGAGGCGGCTATGAGAATGAGACCCTTGCTGGCAGAGCGGCCTTTAAGCGCGAGAAGCCGCCGCACGGCAGCCTCGTTGGAGGGATCACAGCCCAAGCCCCAGACCCCTTCGGTGGGGTAGGCCAGCACCAGGCCCTGACGCAGTACCCGGACCGCGCGGGCGAGTTGGACAGCGGAGGGCTGCTTCATCACGCGCTCCCGCAGGAAAGGGGCCGGAAACTAGCGGAAGCCCCGGGGCAGTGCAAGCCGCGCCGCTCAGCGAAGACGGGCAACGCCAGCGGGCGTGGACTCCAGCAAACCCGCAAGCTCCAGCAAGACCACGGCAGCCGACACCTCGGCCACCGGCAGACCACAGCGGGAGACCAGCAGGTCGATGCCAGCGGGGAGGGTCGAGGTGGCGGCAAAAACCTGCTGCGCCTGCTCGCCGAGCTCTCGAGGGTCGGCCGAGGGAGCCGAGACAGGGCCAGGGGATACGACGGCCCGGGGTTTGAACCGGTCACCGAGCGCGCGGATCACGTCCTCGGGGGTTTCGATCAGGGCAGCGCCATTGCGCAGGAGTTCGTGGCAACCCCGGCTGGTAGGAGAGCGCACTGGCCCGGGAACGGACATGACCTCCCTGCCCTGCTCGGCCGCATGCGTCGCGGTCGACAGCGATCCGCTGGGCAACGCCGCCTCCACGACCACAACGCCCAGACCCAGCCCGCTGATGAGGCGGTTACGTTGCGGGAAATGGGCCGCCTCGGGCGGAACACCTGGGGGGTACTCCGTGAGCAGGGCGCCGCCCGACGCCAGTACGCACGCGGCGAGCTCACGGTTCGAGGCGGGATACACCCGATCCGGGCCAGTGCCCATGACCGCAACCGTGATGCCGCCCCCGAAAAGGGCCCCCCCGTGAGCGGCGGTATCGATACCGCGGGCGAGCCCGGAGGTGACCGCAAGCCCGTACCGCACGAGGCCGACTGCAAGATCGGCGGCAAATTCGCGGCCTGCAGGTGTGGGCTTACGGCTCCCGACCACGGCCACCTGCGGCAAGCGGATCGCCGCGGCGCTCCCCTTGAGGAAGAGGAATGGCGGCGGCCGCGCGATCTGCAGCAGCAGCCCGGGATACTCCTCACAGTTCCGTGGCAACACCTGAACATCGCTCCCCAGCAGCCAATCCCGCTGGCGAAGCGCTTGCGTCGAGGGGAGACCACGACAGGCAGCATGGGCCGACACCGTGTCGGGATGCAGGCCCAGAGTTGTGAGCATCGGAGCAGGCAATCGGAGCGCCTGGCAGGGATCTCCGGTGGCATCGAGCATGCGGTTGACGGCGCTGGCCCCCGCCTTGGGCAGGGCGAGAAGGGTCAGAGCAGCAGCGATATGGTCACTGTCCATGTGCGTGTGCGCCTCCTTGCGCGGGTCCGCCGACGTCCTGTCGGCGGTGAAACTGGCTGTACGGCCGGGCGGT
>JBILEG010000378.1:0-3911 GCA_044352225.1 Pseudomonadales bacterium
GGAAGACCGAGAATTCCTGGCGGCTCTGTTCTAGCGCGCTCCTGGTAAGAAGCAGCACCTCCTCGAGGATATGACTCAAGTCCCCCAGGCGGACGTTGCGGTCGAGCCGCTGCCGGACGGCGCTGTAGTCCGCGTGCAGGCGCGCAATCGATTCCGGCGGCTCCAGCATTTCCAGCAGTTCGACCAGAATCTTCTTCGAGCCATCATCCAGGAAGCTCGATGCAGGGTCGGGTTGATCTTGGGGGCCGGTTCCGGGCGGGGGTGGCGTTTGTGCTTCAGCCCTGGGCGGCTCGGTGTTCGCAACCGGGGCGGCTTTTGCCGGAGCGGCCTCGGTGGCGCGCGCACCGAACCACCGCTCGAGTATGCCGCCGCTTGCCGGTGGGGTGTCGGGTTTCTCCCTCGGCTGCACATCTGCCCGCAGTGCGACCGCACGGAGCAGCGCATCCAGCGGGTCCAGGCCGCGCAATTCCTTGCGCAGCAGTTGAGAGGCACGCTGTGTCTCGCGTGGCTGCTTGCCCGTATCGACCTGATCGAGCAACGTGGTGATGGCGCTTTCGAGCCGGTGGTCGATCTTGCGGTCGCGGCGACTGAGTTCACGCAGCCGCTCCTCCAGCACGTCGAGTTTGCTGGAGAGGACCTCGCGCGAGAGCGCTTTCATCCGCAGGAACGCCCGGAGTTCGCGCAGTTCGATATCCAGTTCGTGGTCCTGGCCCTCGCTCGCAAGCGTCAGGCGGTTCAGACCCCGGACGAGTTCCTGCGTGAACTCGCGGTTGTCCCTCGCTGTCCGCTCGATGGCTTCCAGCGCGAGTTCGTATCGCTGCTTCCATGCCGAGGCGTCCTCAGCCATGCATCTCTCCCCTTGGGCCGGGCGGCATGGCCTCAACTGTAGACGCTGCCGGGGCTGTGTGCGCGATGCTTGCGGCAAGCGCACGCGGATCCTGCAGCGTCCAGCGCAGGTGGCTGCGCGCCTCTGGTGTGCCGCACAGGAGCAGCTTGTCTCCCGGTTCGATGCGCGAGGTATCGTCAGGAAGAAGGATTTTTCCGCGCTCGCGTTGAACCAGGAGGGGAATCGCGTCGAGCCAGATGGCAGGGTTATCCGGTGAGCGCATCAGATCGGCGACGCTGAGCGCGTAACCCGTTGCCAGGATGGCCCACGGTGCAGGCCCCTCGGCCTCGTCCAAGGTGACCGACCAGCTGTCCGGTACGGTGTCGCCGATACGCTCCCGCAGCCGAAGCAGAAGCTCGTGAGCCCAGAGTTCGTCTTCCCGGCGTGCGAGGTTCAGGAAGTACGACAGTTGCGGGGCCCTGATGACCCTCAGCACCTCCGCTGCCACGACATCGCCCGAAAGGATGGCCATGTCGGGCGAGAGCGCCTCGAACAGGGGCGTGTTGGTTTTCTCGCTCTGGCGCACCACCGTGAAGATGCCCGGGCGCAGTTCCCGCGCAAGCATCGTGACCGCCAGGGCGACGGTGTCGTCGGCAATGGTGACCACGATGCCGTTTGCCTGCTCGACCCCCGCAGCACGCAGGGCCGCAGCATCGAGGGGGTTGCCGGCGATGAGCCCGTGCTGTTCGTCTGCATCCGCGAGGTGTTCGGAGTCCGCGACAACGCATACCTCGATGCCGGACTGGAGCAGGTGGCGTCGCACGGTGCGGCCGAAGCGCCCATAGCCACACACCAGCCATTTGCCGCCGGGTACGCGCCGCGCCGCGTGTGCAGGCGTCATGCTCTGGGTCGTAAGCGATTCGTAGATCACGCGAAGGCTGGGCCGTGTGATGGCTTCGGCGAGACGTGTGGCAAAACCGTCGGCCGGATTGATGATGTGGTCGGCCCCCACCCGCGCCAGCGCGGCGTGATGCCGGTGGTGATGCGCCACGCAGACCGAAAGGACATGCGGTGCCAGCAACCTGGAATTGAGCGCAACGGCAAGATTCGCGGCATCGTCACCCGTGAGTGCGAGGGTCGCGATGCACGCCGGGTTGCCGATGCCGGCCTGCAGCAGCACCTCCGGGTCCACGGCAGGCGCTTGCAGTGCCGGAACGCTGGTGGTGAGATCGTCGACCTCGACCACCTGCGC
Source organism: Pseudomonadales bacterium (assembly GCA_044352225.1). GTDB lineage: Bacteria > Pseudomonadota > Gammaproteobacteria > Pseudomonadales > UBA5518 > UBA5518. Next base: position 2,079 of record JBILEG010000378.1, read on the forward strand.
ACGCGCGGCATCCTTGTCGACGACCACCACGCCGATGCCGTCCTCCGTGAGTTCGCGGGTGACGACCGCACCGGCATCACCGTACCCGCAGACGATCACGAACGGCTCGCGCATGCGCGCGACTGAACGCCTGAATCGTCCTTCGTGCGCGATGCGCCGGAACAGCGGATCCTGCAGCGTGGCCAGGAGTTCCCCGACGCCATACAGCCATGCCACGACGGTGGAGTAGATCGACCAGATTGCCCACATGCGCTGGGCATCCGAGAAGGGGTAGGGGATCTCTCCCAGTCCGATGGTCGTTCCCAGAAAGCTCACGAAGTAAAAGGCGTGGAAAAAGCTCATGGTCCACGGCTCCCCGGACGGGGTGCGCCCTGGCACCAGCGTGAAGCCGATGACGGAGATGGCGTACACGAGCAGCAGGAGGATCAGGGGCGCACGCAGCCTGCGCAGCAGCAGGAATACGCCAGGCCCTGACCGGTGCTGGGGTGCGCTCATCGGCGCAGGCTTGCCGTCTCGATGACGAGCAGCACCACCGACACGACGTTGGCGATCATCGCACCCACGGCGAGCGAGACAACCATCACTGATTCCGCGGCGTCGAGGGGTTGTCCGTCCATGCTTTTCAGGGCCCACACCACGGCGGCAGCGATCAGCTGGACATCGGAGACGAGACTCGTGGCCAGCATGGTCGAGCCAAGCAAGGAGCGCTCGCCGAACTTCATGACCGTGGCGATCAGGCTCACCACGATGGCAAGGCAGAGGTCATAGGGGTCGTGAAAGGCAATGATCTCGGGGTTGCCGTACACGAAACCCACGTTCAGGGTAAGCGCCAGCACGATGACGAAGGCGAACAGGATTTTCTCGGTGCTCATTGCGGAGGATGCCCGGACCAGAGGAATCCGAAGGCTACCCGAGCCACTCCGGTCGGGCAACGCGCGCTGACACTGACGGGCCCGGATGCGTGGCCTGACATCGCTGTCGCCTGTGGCACAATCCGCGCGCCGTACCGGTCCCGGTGCACGGCGTGTGCTTTGCGGGGGCATGGTCGATGGAAATGCGGCATATCGAAATCAGCGCGTTTGGTGGACCGGAGATGCTGCGGGAGACGCGCGGACAGGCCCCCGAGGCAGGCAAGGACGAAATCCTTGTGAAGGTGCACGCGGCAGGGGTCAACCGGCCCGACATAGTGCAGCGGCAGGGCTTTTATGCACCCCCGCCGGGTGCCTCGCTCATCCCCGGGCTTGAGGTCGCGGGGGAGGTGGTGGAGGCAGGCGAGGGCGCGCAGAGGTGGCGCGTCGGTGACCGCGTGTGTGCGCTCGTCTCGGGCGGCGGCTACGCGGAGTACGTGAGCGTGCCGTGGCGGCAGGCGCTGCCGGTTCCCCGTGGTCTGTCGATGGAGGAGGCCGCGTGTCTCCCGGAAACAGCGTTCACGGTATGGAGCAATCTCTTCGATCGTGGCCGGCTCGCTGCAGGCGAGGTGCTGCTCGTGCATGGCGGAAGCAGTGGCATCGGCACCATGGCCATTCAACTTGGTCGAGCCTTCGGCGCGCGGGTGATCGCCACCGCGGGGAGTCCGGAGAAATGCTCGGCATGCCTTGGATTGGGGGCGGAGCGCGCGGTGGATTACCGCAGCGAGGACTTCGTCGTGGCGGTCAAGACGTTCACGGATGGCCGGGGCGCCGACCTCATCCTTGATATGGTGGGCGGGGAATACGTGCAGCGGAACATCCAGTGCGCGGCGGATGATGGCCGGATCCTGCAGATTGCCTTCCTGCAGGGCTCTGCGGTCTCACTGAACCTCATGCCGGTAATGTTGAAACGTCTGACGTTCAC
>JBILEG010000379.1:0-3905 GCA_044352225.1 Pseudomonadales bacterium
TCCACGGCGCCGGCACCTCTTTGCTCGGCGTGATCAACGACATCCTCGATTTCTCGAAGATCGAGGCCGACCGCCTCGAACTCGAGAGCCTCTCCTTCCGGCTCGACGACGTGCTCGAGAACCTCAAAACAGTGGTGGGCCAGCGCGCGCAGGAAAAGGGTCTCGAGTTCCTGATACGGGTCGGCCCGGAGGTCCCGCAGGGCCTGGTGGGAGATCCGCTGCGTCTCATGCAGGTGCTGACGAACCTGATCAACAACGCGGTCAAGTTCACCCACACCGGCATGATCAAGCTGGCGTTCTCGGTGCCCGAAACCGACGGCGGCCGGGTGCAACTCTCGGTGAGTGTGCAGGACACCGGCATCGGCATGAGCGAGGATCAGGCAAGCCGGCTTTTCACGGCCTTCAGCCAGGCCGACGGCTCCACGACGCGGCGTTTTGGTGGCACCGGGCTCGGGCTCACGATCTGCAAGCGTCTGATCGAGATGATGGACGGCCGCATCTGGGTGGAATCCGAGCCCGGCAAGGGCAGCACTTTCCATTTCACCGCATGGCTGAAGATCGGCGACCAGATACCGCGGCGCGTGATGCCGAACAGCCTCCACGGCATGCGCAGCCTCGTGGTAGACGACAACCCGGTGGCGCGCGAGATCATGCTGGAGCAGGTGCAGTCGCTCGGCATGCGGGTCGATGCGGTGGAGTCCGGAGAAGCCTGTCTGATTTCACTCCGGCAAGCCCAGGCGGATGATCCCTACCGGCTCATCTTCATGGACTGGCGCATGCCGCAGATGGACGGCCTGGAAACCATACGCCGCGTGCGTGCCGAACCGCTGGGCGAGCACCAGCCGCAGATCATCATGGTGACGGCTTTCGGCGTCGACAACGTGCGCGATCAGGCAGAGGCTCTTGGCGCCAGCGGCTTCCTGGTCAAACCGGTAACGCAGTCGCACTTGTGGGACCGCGTGGTGGGCAGCATGGCACCCGGCGAACTCGAGGCCCTGTCGGCGGAGGGCCGTCGCGGGCAACGTGACCACGGCCTGCGCGATCGCGGGGTCCACATCCTTCTGGTCGAAGACAACGAGATCAACCAGCAGATCGCCACCGAGTTGCTGGAATCCGCGGGCGCGCGGGTGAGCGTCGCAGGCAATGGCCACGAGGCCCTCGAGATGCTGCGCGCCGCGCCGCAGCCCTTGCCCTACACGATGGTCCTGATGGATCTGCAGATGCCGGTGATGGACGGCCACCAGGCCACGCTCGAGATCCGGCGCGACCCGCGCTTCTCCGCGCTGCCGATCGTCGCCATGACCGCACACGCCATGGCCGAGGAGCGCGAGCGCTGCTTTGCCGAGGGCATGAACGGACACGTGAGCAAGCCCATCGACCCCGAAGCGCTCTACGTGGCGGTGCAGCAGTGGGGCGTGCCACGGCGCTCCGATGCAGCGCCCGCGCCGGCACACCCTGCGGCGCAGGCGGTGTCCGCCCCCACCCTGCTCCCGCGCGAGATCCGCGGCATCGACATGGGCCTTGGCCTCACGCGCACCGCCAACAACCCTGCCGTGTACCTGCGTGTGCTGCGCATGTTCGTCGAGAACCAGCACGGCGCGGCGCAAGAGGTCTACGACGCACTTGCCGCCGGAGACACCGAGCTCGCCTTGCGCACGCTGCACACCACGCGCGGTGTGGCGGGGAACATCGGCGCCCTCGAACTCGCAGGTGCCGCGCAGGAATGCGAACGTCTGCTGAGGGAACAGGGCAGTGCGGAGAGTATCGGCACAGCCCGCGAGCACTTCGCCGCCTGCCTGCGCGATCAGATCGAGGCGCTCAGGACGTCGTTGTCGTCCGAAAGCCTGCCCATGTCGCTACCGCGCGGGGCGGATGTCATCGATGCCGTACAGTTGAGCGCGCTCAAACCGGTACTGGAGCTCCTCTACGGGCAGGTCAGATCCGCGAACCCGGAGGCGCTTCGCACGCACCGGGCCGTGGTGGTGTCGCTGCGCACGGCAGTACCGGCACCGCAGCTCGACGCGCTCGACCATGCGTTGCAGCACTACGAGTTCGATCGGGCGCAGCGCGTGCTGGAAAGGCTGATCGCCTTGGCGAGCTGAGTGCCGGGCTAGAATCCGGCCAACACCACCACACGAGGAGTGAGACGCATGGGCGGCAGGCTCGAGGGCAAGATCGCGATCATCACGGGCGCAGCGCAGGGCATGGGCGCGGAGCACGCGCGGGTCTTCGTGGCGGAAGGCGCCAAGGTGATGCTCACCGATGTGCAGGAGGCCGCAGGCGCGGCATTGGCCGCGGAGCTCGGGGCCAACGCGCGCTTCCTGCGCCACGACATCAGCAGCGCCACCGACTGGGACACCGTCATCGCCGCCACGCGCGAGGCCTTCGGGCCGGCCAACGTGCTGCTGAACAATGCAGGCATGTACTTCATCGGGCCGGTGGACGAAGCCGAACCCGAGCGCGTGCGCAAACTCCTCGACGTGAACATCTACGGCACCTGGCTCGGCATCAGCCGCATCGCGCCGGTGATGCGCGAAGCCGGTGGTGGTTCGATCATCAATCTTTCGTCGCTCGCCGGGAACCACGGCATTCCGTGGCACTCCATCTACGGGGCTTCCAAGTGGGCCGTGCGCGGGCTGACCAAATCCGCGGCCGTGGATCTCGGCCCCTCGGGTATCCGGGTGAACGCGATCCTGCCCGGGGCGATCGGCGAGACCGGCATGGCACCGCCCGGCGGACTGGACGAAACACAACTCGCCGCCATACCGCTGCGCCGCGAGGGCAGCAAGCTTGAGGTCTCGCAACTCGCGGTGTTCCTTGCCTCGGACGACAGCGCCTACATCACGGGCTCGGATCATGTGATCGATGGCGGGCGGGGGCTCTGGTAGCCGCAGGCAGACCCGGGCGATCATCACGGTTCAGCAGCACACAGGGACCACACACATGGATCTCGCCAAGCCGCCGCAGACGCCACTGGGCCCCGAGGAGATCAGCGCCCGTCAGTGGGGCCTGGTCATCCATCTCTCGGTGCTCGCGGGCTATGTGCTGCCCTTGGCCGGCTTCATCGCGCCGGTGCTGATCTGGCAATTGAAGAAACACGACCACCCGATGATCGACGCGCACGGCAAGAACGTGGCGAACTGGCTGCTGTCGCTGCTGATCTACGGCGCGGTGGCCTGCGTGCTGGTGTTCCTTCTGATCGGTATCCCGCTGCTCTGGTTGCTGGGCATCCTGAACATCGTCTTCGCCATCGTGGGCGGCATCAAGGCGAACGACGGCGTGGTCTGGGCCTACCCCTTCACGATCCGCTTCCTCAGTTGATTCGCGACTCTCAGCGCGCCCCGTAGTCGATGTTGTTCACGGGGTTGCTGCCGTCCCATGCGGCAGCGGCTGCGATGCCGTCGCGATACATCTGCGTGAGCGCGGGAAACTCCTCCAGAAACTCCCACCACACTTCAGGCATCACGCGCGAGCGGCAGTAGACGTAGCGGTGGCCGTCAGCGTCTTCCATCCGGCAGGCCGCCTCCCAGCCCTGCGCCTCGGCACGTGCGATATCACGCTCGATGTCGGGAGAGATGCAGGCCACGTGGTGCATGCCGTAGCGCCCGGCGCGCAGCATCGCCGCATACGGTGTGTCTTCGGAGGGATCGTTCAGCGACTGCACCAGCTGGATCTGCATATCACCCACGTAGGCGAGCCCCTCGTGGATGCGCAGCCGTATGGGCTTGCCTTCGTAGGTGGCCGCCATATCGATGTTGCGGAAACAGAGCCAGGGGCCAACCCCCGCCTGCGCCGTCCAGTGCGCCATGGCGGCGTCCATGTCGGGCACGAGGTAGGCGATGTGCACGATGCGGCCGAAGCCTGCGCCGGGAGCGGGAAAAGCCTGCATGCGGAATGCCTCTTGT
>JBILEG010000043.1:0-13174 GCA_044352225.1 Pseudomonadales bacterium
CCCGGATCCTCAGACCGGGACACCCACCGCGGCAGCCGCCGCCCCGACCAACCAGTGCCGAAAGCCTGCCGCATGGCTTCGCGGCAGCGCAAGCACGAAGCGCTCTTCCGCGCCCGCCTGCCAGAGCTGCAACGACACGTAATGCGCACGGCAGAGCGCCGTGTGGCCGGGGCCGAATACGCTGGCGTGAAGGTCCAGTGGCAGCGTGCGGGAGAGCAACTCGCGCGCACTGTTGCCTGCTACATCCAGCAGCACGCGGCTGCCGCTCTGATCCGTCACGCTCGCGGTATCCATAAAGACGGGCTCAAGCAGTGCCTCGATGCCGCCGGCCGCGGCGGCGCGCTCCTCCGGCGCCAGCAGCAGCCAGCGCTCCGGACCGCACCAGAGGAGCGCGATGTCGTTGCCGTACACGATGCAGGGTGTGCTCGGGAGGGCAGCGCCCAGCGCCCGCTCGGCTGCCGTTGCGGCGGCGCGCGCCTGGCCCTTTCGCGCCATCACGAGCGCGATGGCAGGGGCCGTCAGGGTGCGAACGCTGCACTCAGCCACGCAGGCGCCCTCCGTCCGGATCGAAGAACACCGGGTCGCAGACTTCCACGCGGGTTTCGCGGCCGCGCAGCGGGTCGCAGGCGCGCAGCTCTTCGCCGTGCCGCGCAGGGCCATTCGCCAGCAGCCCCAGTCCGATCCAGTGCCCGAGGGCGGGCGAGTACGCCACGCCGGTGACGTAGCCCTCGTCATGCGCAGCCGTGGCCTCCGAGCCCGCGGCGATGAAATGCGCGCCGGCGTAGAGACGCTCCTCGCGGTCTACGGGCTTGATGCCGACCAGCCTCGGGCGCGCGTGATCGGTGAGTGCTGCGCGCTGTGCGAGCACCGCGCCGATGTAGTCCTTGTTCCGGGAGAGCAAACGCCCCAGCCCCAGATCGTGCGCGGTGGTCTGACCGCTCAGTTCGCCGCCAGCGGGGTGGCCTTTTTCGATGCGCAGCACGCCGAGGGTTTCGGTGCCGTAGGGCGTCACGCCAAGATCCTCGCCCGCAGCGAACAGTGCCTCGAGCAGTGCCTCGCCGTGTTGCGCGGGCACGGCGATTTCGTAGGCGAGTTCGCCGGAGAACGAGAGCCGGTACAAACGCCCCCGTACGCCGCCCAGCACGCTGAACGCTCCAGCCGCCAGATACGGAACACCGCTGTTCGAGATGTCCTGTCCCGGGTCCGCTATGCGCTCCAGCAGCAGGCGTGCCCGCGGGCCCGCCACCGCGAACTGTGCCCAGTGCTCGGTGACGGAGCAGAGTTGCGCGTCGAGTTCCGGCCAGAGCACCTGATGACAGAACTGCAGGTGCTGCCACACGGCGCCGGCGTTCGCGGTGGTGGTGGTGACGAAGTAGCGCTCGGGCGCGATGCGCGCGACGGTGCCGTCGTCCATCACGATGCCGTCCTCGCGCAGCATCAGCGCGTAGCGCGCGCGCCCCACGGCGAGCGTGTCCAGGCGGTTGGCGTAGACGCGTTCGAGCAGGGCGAGTGCGTCCGGGCCCTGCACCTCGATCTTGCCGAGCGTGGAGACATCGCACACGCCCACGGCGTTGCGCACGGCGGTGGCTTCGCGCGTTACGGATTCCAGCCAGTCTGTCTCCCCGGGCTGCGGGAAGTACTGCGCGCGCAGCCATTCGCCCGCTTCGACGAATACGGCGCCGCGGCGCTCGGCCCAGGCGTGCGAGGGCGTGAGGCGGGTGGGGCGGAACTCGCGGCCGCGATGCGGCCCGGCCAGCGCGCCAAGTGCTACGGGCGTGTAGGGCGGACGGAACGTCGTGGTGCCGGTCGCCGCGATGCTGCGCCCGGTGCTGGCCGCGAGCAGCGCGATGCCGGAGACACCGGAGGTCTTGCCCTGATCCGTTGCCATGCCGAGCGTGGTGTAGCGTTTCAGGTGCTCCACCGAGGTGAATCCCTCCTGCCGCGCGAGGTCGATGTCCTTGGATGTGACGTCGTTCTGCAAGTCGACGAAGCAGCGCCCGCGCGCGCCGGGCGAGATCCACAGCGGCTCGCGCGCGCTGCCTTGCGCGCTGCATTCCGGCAGCAACCAATCCGCTGCGTTGAACCCCAGTTCACGCGCCGATGCCAGGCCTGCGGCCTGACCCGAGGCGAGCGCTTCTGCCAGCGTGAACGCGCCCGCCGCAGCGCCCGCCACGCGCATATCGCCGGGCAGGGCCTCGGGCAGGAACAGCCCGCGCGCCTCGTCGAAACGCGGACGGTGCCCGCGGTGCGAGGCGAGATGCAGCGATGGCATCCAGCCGCCCGATACCGCGAGCAGATCGCAGCGCAAACGCGTGCTGCGACCCTCTGAAACAACATCCACTGCGCGCAGCATCCGGCCGCCGAGCGCCTGCGTGACCGTCCCGCGCAGATGGCGGATGCCGGGCAGTGCGGGCGCATTGCTGCGCGGGTCCACCACGGCTTCCACCACCGCGCCTGCGCGCTGCAGATCCGCGGCCGTGCGCCATCCATCGTCGTTGTCGGTGAAGACCACCGCACGCTTGCCCGGCAGAACGCCGAAGCGGTTGATGTACGCGCGCACCGCACCCGCCAGCATCACGCCGGGCAGGTCGTTGTTGCCGAAAACGGGTGCGCGTTCGATGGCGCCGCTCGCCAGCACCACGCGCTTCGCCGCGATGCGCCACAGGCGCTGGCGGGGCCGCTGCGCAAGCGGCACCGCGAGGTGGTCCGAGACGCGCTCCACTGCGCCGTAGACGCCGTCGTCGAAGGCGCCGAACACGGTGGTGCGACCGAGGATGTGCACACCGGGCAGCGTGCGCAGTTCGGCGAGCACGCGGTTCACCCATTCAGCGCCGGGGAGGCCGTCGATCAGGTCCTGTTCCGCGAGGCAGCGTCCGCCCGCGCGGAAATCCTCGTCGGCAAGGATCACGCGGGCACCTGCCCGCCCCGCTGCGAGTGCGGCCATCAGACCCGCAGCACCCGCACCCACCACCAGCACATCGCAGAAGCGCCAGCACTTCTCGTAGCTGTCCGGGTCGGGTTCGGCGCTGGCGCGGCCCAGACCCGCGGCACGACGTATCACGGGCTCGTAGAGTTTTTCCCAGAGTGCCGCCGGCCACATGAAGGTTTTGTAGTAGAAACCCGCGCCGAAGAGCGGCGCGAACCAGCCGTTCACTGCCTGCACGTCGAAGGCAAGCGAGGGCCAGCGGTTCTGGCTCTGCGCCTCCAGCCCCTCGAAGAGCTCGACCACGGTGGCGCGAGTGTTGGGTTCGCGGCGCGCGCCGCTGCGCAGTTCCACCAGCGCGTTGGGTTCTTCGGGGCCTGCGCTGAAGAGTCCGCGCGGGCGGTGGTACTTGAACGAGCGGCCGAAGAGTTTCACGCCGCTCGCGAGCAGCGCGGATGCGAGCGTGTCGCCCGCGAAGCCGGACCAGTCCTTGCCGTCGAAGCGGAACCTGATCGGCGTGCTGCGATCCGGCAGCCCACCGCTCGGCAGACGATTCAGCTGCAGGCTCATGGAGCAGGCTCCACTGGAGCGCGCACATCGCGGCAGCCGTGAATCCGGTGCGTGCGTGTGTCGCGATCCACCTCCAGCCAGCTCTGGCAGCCACCCGTGTGGAACCACAGTTCGCGGAAGCGGCCGGCGGGGTTCTCGCGCAGGTACACGTAGTCCGCGAATGCGGCTTCGCGCGCGTCTGCGTCGGGGGTGTCGAATGCGGGGCGTTGCGCAGAGGCGTCGCCCAGATAGGCGAATTCCTCGTAGGGCCGCAGTCCGCAGTGGGGGCAGGGGATGCGCATGGCCGTCAGTGCCGGTTGGGAAAAGGCCCTTGGGCCTTCTCATCAATGAGCGCGCCGCGCGCGAAGCGGTCGAGGCGGTAGGCGGCGGCCACGGGGTGGTGCTCGTTCTGCGCCAGCAGGTGCGCAAAGCACCAGCCCGATGCCGGTGTGGCCTTGAAGCCGCCGTAGCACCAGCCTGCGTTCAGATAGAGCCCCTCGCGGGGCGTGCGGTCGATGATGGGCGAGCCGTCCATCGACATGTCCATGATGCCGCCCCAGCTGCGCAGCAGGCGCAGGCGCCCGAGCGCGGGCATCATCGCCATGCCGGCCTCGCAGACGTCCTCCACCGTGGCGAGGTTGCCGCGTTGCGCGTAGGTGTTGTAGCCGTCGATGTCGCCGCCGAAGACGAGCCCGCCCTTGTCGGACTGGCTCACGTAGAAGTGGCCGGCACCGAAGGTCACCACGCCGGGTACCAGCGGCTTCAATCCCTCGGAGACGAAGGCCTGCAGCACGTGGCTCTCGATGGGGAGCCTGAGCCCCGCGAGCCCTGCCACCTGCGAAGAATGCCCTGCGCAGGCGAGCCCGATGCGCGCGGCGCGGATCTCGCCGCGGGTGCTCTGCACGCCGGTGATGCGGCCGTCCTGTTCGAGGAAGCCGGTGACTTCGCAGTTCTGGATGATGTCCACGCCCAGGCGGTCTGCCGCACGTGCATAGCCCCACGCCACGGCGTCGTGGCGCACCGTGCCGCCGCGCCGCTGCAGCAGCCCGCCCTTCACGGGGAAACGCGGGCTCGCCGTGTCGATCAGCGGCTCGAAGGCGCGCACCTCGCGGGCATCGAGGAGTTCCGCGTCCACGCCGTGGAGCCGCATTGCATTGCCACGCCGCACGGCAGCGTCGCGCTGCGCATCGGTGTGGAAAAGATTCAGCACGCCGCGCTGGCTTACCATAGCGTTGTAGTTCAGTTCCTGCTCCAGCCCTTCCCAGAGTTTCATCGACCACTCGTAGAAGGGAATGTTGCCGGGCAGCAGGTAGTTCGAGCGCACGATGGTGGTGTTGCGGCCCACGTTGCCGCCGCCGATCCAGCCTTTCTCCAGCACCGCCACGCGCCGGATGCCGTGCGCCTTCGCGAGGTAGAACGCGGTGGCCAGCCCGTGCCCGCCGCCGCCCACCACGATCACGTCGTACTCCGCGCGCGGGCTCGCATCCCGCCAGGCCGGTTGCCAGTGGCGGTTGCCGCGTGCTGCCTCGGTGAGCAGCCGGAGTATCGAGTAGCCCGATGCCATGCCTGTGACTCAGCTGCGCTGACGGCGCCCGTCGGCATCGAAGAGCGGACTCTTCTGCAGCCGTGCCGGGCAGAGATTGCCGAGTATCTCGATACGCCAGCCCGTGTCCAGATCAGCGAGTTCACGCTCCACGTAGCCCATCGCCACCGAGACGCCGCTCGCGTGCGCGTAGCCGCCCGAGGTCACCCATCCCACCACTCGCTCGCCCTGCCAGATCGGCTCATCGCCAATCACGTCGGTGCGCTCGGTCTCGACGATGAACGTACGCAGCCGGCGCACGCCGCCCGTCTCGCGCTCCGCGATCGCACCCGCCTTGCCGATGAAGTCGGCCGGTTTGTCGAGCGCCACGAAGCGTTCGAAGCCGGCTTCCAGCGGGCCGTAGAGCGGGCGGTACTCGCGGGCCCAGGAGCCGTAGCCTTTCTCCACACGCAGCGCATTCAGCGCGCGCGAGCCGAAGAGCCGGAGGCCCAGATCCTTGCCGGCCTCCTGCAGCAGCGCGAAGAGGTGGCGCTGCGTGTCGGTCGTGCACCAGATCTCGTAGCCGAGGTCGCCGGTGTAGCTCACGCGCCCGACCAGCGCATCGGCAAGACCGAGCGGCAAACGTCGGATATCCATGAAGCGGAAATCCGTACCTTCCACCGCTGCACGCGTGATGCGTGAGAGCAGCTCGCGTGAACGCGGCCCGGCGATGGCGAGGCCTGCGAGCTCTCGCGTGCGCGAGACTATCTGCACGGAGCCGTCCACGGGCAGGTGCTCGTGGAACCAGCGGAGATGGTATTCCTCCGCCACGCCCGAGCCGATCAGGAGCCAGCCTTCATCGCCGAGGTTGGCCAGCGTGAAATCGCCGATCAGCTTGCCGTCGTGTTTGAGCATCGGCGCCATGGTCATGCGGCCAGGTGCGGGCAGTTTGCAGGGCAGCAGATAGTCGAGCCACGCAGCCGCTCCAGGCCCGGTGATGCCGTACTTGGCAAAGCCGGAGCTGTCCATCAGCCCCACGCCCTCGCGCACCGCGCGCGCTTCTTCGCCCACCGTGTCGAAGTCGGTGGAGCGGTGCCAGCTGAAGCTGTCCCGCACCCCGGGCGGCGCGAACCAAAGCGGTACTTCCAGCCCCGCAGCCGCGCCGAATTGTGCGCCTGCGGCGGCGAGCAGATCGTGGATGGGCGTGGTGCGCAGCGGGCGTGCCGCGGTGAGCTCCTCGTTGGGGAAGCGGATCGAGAAGCGGCGCGAGTAGTTCTCCCGCACGCGGGCATTCGTGTAGGCCTTGCTCGCCCAGTCGCCGAAGCGGGCAACGTCCATGGCCCACACATCGAAACCCGGGTCGCCGTTCAGGATCCACTGCGCGAGCGCGAGGCCCACGCCGCCGCCCTGGCTGAAGCCCGCCATCACGCCGCAGGCGCACCAGTAACCGCGCAGGCCCCGTACGGGGCCCACCAGCGGGTTGCCGTCGGGTGCGAAGGTGAAGGGGCCGTTGATGATCTGGCGGATGCCGGCGTTCTGGAAGGCGGGGAAGTGCTTGAAGCCCACTTCCAGCGAGGGTGCGATGCGCTCGAGATCGGGCGCGAGCAACTCGTGCCCGAAGCTCCACGGCGTTACGTCTTCCGACCAGGGCTTGCAGGCTTTCTCGTAGGTACCCATCAGCATGCCGCCGCGCTCCTGGCGCAGATACAGCTCGCCGTCGAAGTCGATGGCGTGGATCACTTCGCGGCCGGTGGCGGCGTTCACCGCGGCCACCTCGGGCATGTCTGCCGTGAGCAGGTACATGTGTTCCATCGCGAGGATCGGGTGCTCGCGGCCCACCATGCGGCCCACCTCTCGCGCCCAGAGCCCGCCTGCGTTCACCACGTGCTCGGCGCGCACCTCGCCCTTGTTGGTGATCACGCGCCATGTGCCGTCGGCGCACTGGATGAGTTCTTCCACCTTGGTGAAGCGCTCGATCTGCGCGCCGAGCTTGCGTGCGGCCTTCGCGTAGGCGTGCGTGGTACCGGAGGGGTCGAGGTGGCCGTCGACGATGGTTTCCAGCGCGCCCACGAAACACGAAGGATCCAGCAAAGGCATCAGTTCGTGCGCGCGCTCGGGCGTGATCACGTGAGTCTCGATACCGAGGTAGCGCCCCTTCGCCGCGAGCGACTTCAGCCACTCGAAGCGCGGCTCGGTGGCGGCAAGCATCACGCCGCCCGTGAGGTGCAGACCTGTCGCCTGGCCGGAGATCTCCTCGATCTCCTTGTAGAGATCGATGGTGTACTTCTGGAGCTTGGCGACGTTCGGGTCTCCGTTCACCGTGTGCATGCCGCCCGCGGCGTGCCAGGTCGAGCCTGATGTGAGCTCGTCGCGCTCGATCAGCAGCGCATCGGTGCAGCCGAAACGCGCGAGGTGGTAGAGCACGGAGCAGCCGACGACGCCTCCGCCGATCACGACGACACGGGCATGGGATTGCATGGCTTCTGGTTCTCCTGTGGGCGTTGTGTCTGGTGTTCAGGGCTCGCCATCGCCGATCGCGGCGCGCCGCGTGGCGACGTAGGCCTCGAGTTCCTCGCGGATCGCGGCGTCCATGGGCGGTTGCTCGTACTCGGCGAGCGCGCGTTTCCAGACCTGCGTGGCGCGTGCCGTTGCATCCTGCCCGCCCGCCAGTTGCCAGTTCTCGAAATTCTGCCAGTTGGCGAGCAGCGGGCGGTAGAACGCGGTTTCGTAGCGCGCGAGCGTGTGCGCATCGCCGAAGAAATGCCCGCCGCTCGGCACGCGCGCAATGGCATCGAGCCCGAGTTCGGCGTCATCCACCACGATCGGCTTCAGGAACTCCGCCATCATCTGCAGCATCTCGACGTCCATCACGAGTTTCTCGTAGGACGCCGTGAGTCCGCCTTCCTGCCATCCGGCGGCGTGATAGACCAGGTTCGCGCCACCCAGCACCGCGCCCCAGAGCGACATCTGCGTCTCCCACGCGCCTTGCGCGTCGGCGCAGTTGGAGGCGCTCGCGTTGGAACTGCGGTAGGGCAGGCGGTAGCGGCGCGCGAGTTGCCCGCTCGCCACATTTGCCTTGGCGTTCTCGGGCGTGCCGAAGGCGGGTGCGCCGCTGCGCATGTCCACGTTCGAGGTGAAGGCGCCGTACATCACCGGCGTGCCGGGGCGCACCGCCTGCGCCAGCACCACACCGAAGAGCGCCTCGGCATTCTGCTGCGCAAGCGCTGCGGCCAGACTCACGGGCGTCATGGCGCCCATCAGCGTGAAGGGGGTGATCACCACGGGTTGGCCGTGGGTGGCCATGGCCATCAGCCCATCTGCCATCGCCTCGTCGAAACGCCGCGGGCTGTTCACGGAAATGATCGTGATCACGCCGGGGCTCTGCGCCATTTCTTCCGGCGTGATCCCACGCGAAATCGCCATCATGCGGATGCCGTCGATGGCACGGCCTGCGCCAATCGCGGTGCAGTGGTAGGCGCGGTCGGTGTACACGAGGTTGGCGAGGTAGGCGTCCAGGTGGCGCGAGTTGGCGGGCAGTTCCACCGGCGCGCAGACCTGGTTGCCGATCACGTGGATCACGTTGAAGTGCTGCGCGAGGCGGATGAAATCGCAGTAGTCGGGGTAATTGCCGGCGCGGCGGCCGCGCTCGCAGTCGTGCACGTTGGGCGGGCCCGCCACCAGCCCGAAGACGAGGCTGTTGCCGCCCAGCGTCACGCGGTGCGCGGGGTTGCGGGGTGTCAGCGTGAAGGAGGAGGGCGCGGTGGCGAGCGCGCGGTTCACGACTTCTTCGTCCATGCGCACCAGGCCGCTCGCCTCGTCGACCTCCGCGCCCAGTGCGCGGAGCAGGGCGCGTGCCGGCGCCGACATCAGCTCGATGCCGATCTCGCGCAGGATCCGGATCGATGCGACATGGATCGCCTCGACCTGATCGGCGGAGAGGATTTCCATTGGCGCATAGGGCTGACGCAGATCCGCCCACGGCAGTTGGGGAATGCCGCCCGCTTGCCGGCGGGGGCGTGCCTGTTCGCGTCGGCGTGGGCTGTCGTTGCTCATGTGCGTGTTCTCAGAGCGGCGCGAGGCGGTCGACCGCGCGGGCGGTTGCGAGCGGGTCATCGCTGTGAACCACCGGTCCGCCTTTCCACGTCACGGCCTTGGCGGCCCGGATCGCGATGGTGCGGCCCGGAAAGATGATCACTTCGTTGTCGCCGAAGCCCGACATCGTAGGCAGTTGGAGCAACTGGCCTGAGCGGGTGCCGGTCCAGGCGGTGTAGTGATAGCCCATGCGGTAGAGCCTGGGGGGTGGCGCACCCGCTGCGCGATCTGCAGGGCGTGCCGCATCGCCGTCCTTGTCGAGCGCGCCGCGCGCAGCGAGCAGGTCCTCGGTGAGGCCGCGATGGAGGATCTGCACGCCGTTGTGCTCGCCCTTGTCTGCCATCAGCAGCGCGATCTTCGCGAGGTCATCCAGCGTGGGGTAGTAACCCGCGTTGAACCATGCCAGCCCCTCGCGGCCGTCGGGCTCACGCGTACGCACCATGGGCGCGTGGGCGATGCCGATGGGCGTGAAGACTTCTTCTTCGAGCATGTGCCAGGCGTCAGCCTGCGGGCCGCGCACGGATTTGAGGAAGGCGTCCACCGCAGCACCAAGCAGATAGAAGTCCTGATCGCGGTAGCGCATCACGGTGCCCGGCTCCCAGGGATAGGGCTTCAGGTGCGTATTGATGTGCGCGAGTTTCTGCGCGTGCGAGGGCGCGGTGTACCAGCCGTCGTAGTCGGCGAGCAGATAGCCCTCGTTGTCGTCGTTGGGATGCGTGACGAAACTGCCCACGCCGCCGAAACCGCTCGCCATGTTCGCGGCGTCGATGAAGCGGATGCGGTTCCACTTGGGGTCGAGACCGGGTACGTAGTCGCCGATCTTGAGCTCGAGTACGTAGGGCCCGTAGACCTGCGCCAGGCGCAGCAGCGACAGCGGCGCGCCCACGCTCTTGGTGACCGAGCGCACGCCGAAGCGCATCTCGAGCGGGTAGGGGTAGGCGCCCTGCGGCGTGTCGCCCCCCTCGTAGTAGAGCGTGCCCTCGTGCACCAAACCCAGCGCCACCTGCCACTGCGGCAGCACCGGGCCGCCCAGACCGTCCAGCGTGCCTGCCGGCAGCGTTTTGCGCAGCGCAGCGAGCGGTTGTGCGGGCAGGCGGGCCGCGAGTTCCTGCTTTGCCGCCTCGCGTTGCGCTGCGCTGTTTTGCACTTCGGTGTTCGTGAAGGTTGCGCGCGCTGCACCCCAGAACTGGCAATAGGGGCTGAGCAGGTAGGGCGCGTTCTGCTGCACGAACTGCAGCTGGAGTGCGCTCACCTCGGCGCCGCGGTACAGGAAGGTCGCAAGGCCCTGGTGCGCGTGGTTCTCCGTGTCGTTCACCAGCATCAGCGGGAAGGCCGCGCGGGACCACTCGCCGTCGTCTTTCTCGCGCCACACGCGGCCGAACTGCGGGATCACATTCCAGTAGCTCGCCGTTTTGCCTGCGGAACTCCCGGTCACCATGGTGCCGCGCTCGAGCGGCACCAGCGTGCCGTCTTCCAGCGTGAGGAACTGCAGACTCACACCCGGGAAGGCTTGCGCGTCGCGGCCGTCGACCACGCGTTTGTCCAGCGCAGGTGCAACGAGGAGTTCCGCCGGAGCGATCCGCAGCGTTCCTTCGAAGGCCGGCGCACCGAGCGCATCCGCGGCGGGCGCGAAGGCCGCATTCGGCACCGGTGCGGTGGCGGAATGCCCGGCAATCATGCGTGCCACGGGCAACGCCTCCGCCGCGGGCCCCGCGAGGCAGGACAGGGCCGGCAGCAAGCCGAGGCAGAGTGCAATGCAGCGTTTGCTGTTCATGAGGGAGTGTTCCTCTTTCCAGGATGGAGCCGACGCCTTTCATCGCTCGGCCGGCAACCGTGCAGGCGTTTGTAGGCGTGGGAGAAGTGCGATGCCGAATCGAAACCGCAGTCTTCGGCGATGGCACGCACCGGGGCTGCGGTTTCGCGCAGCAACTGCCGGCCGCGGGCGAGCCGGAGCCCAAGATGGAACTGCCCCGGCGTGGTGCCCAGTTGCTGGGCGAACAGTCTTTCGATCTGCCGCGCCGAGAGCCCGACGCGCGTGGCCACTGCAGCGAGCGCCAGCGGTTCGTCCAGCGCGGACGCGATCAGCCGCACGGCATCGGCGAGCCGCGGATGCGTGATGCGGTAGCGCAGCCCGGAATCCATGCGCTGCCCGTCGTCCTGTTCGCGGATGCGCGGATGGATGAATTGTTCGGCGACGGCGGCGGCCAGATCCGCGCCGTGGTGCTCGCGGATGAAGTGGAGCATCAGGTCGAGCGCGGCAGTGCCGCCCGAGCAGGTGAACACACCCTCGTCGACCACGAAGAGATCGGGCAGCAAGCGTGCACGCGGGTAGCGCCGCGCGAAGAGCTCGGCGTACTCCCAGTGCACCGTGCAACGGCGACCGTCGAGCAGGCCCGCCTCGGCCAGTGGAAAGCTGCCGCCGCTCACCCCGCCCACCGTGCAGCCGTGCGAGGCGAGTTGCCGCAACTGCCCTTTCAGGCGGGGATGCGCGAGGGTGAGTTGCAGTGCGTCCAGACCCACGCAGACCAGCAGCATGTCCGGCCGTTCCAGTGCAGCAAGCGGGCCCTGCACGCCCACGCTGATGCCGTTGCTGGCGGACACCGCGTCGCCGTCGGGCGAGCAGAGGCTCCAGGCATAGAGCGCCTTGCCCGACACGCGATTGGCGGCACGCAAGGGCTCCAGTGCTGCGGAAAAAGCCATCATCGAGAACTGCGGCAGCAGCAGGAAACCGAGGCTGCGCGTGGGCTGCGCGGCGTCCCCGGACGCGACCGCGGCGTCTGGGCGCGCGCGGGCGCTACGGGGCTGCGCAGTCGTGCCCGGGGGTGTCACCGATGCCGCACTCCGGTGTCCTTGGATGGCCGCATGATGGCACGGGATCGCATCAGGGCATGACGCCATCGCGACGATTTGTTGAGCTTCCACGACATGCCCTGCCGGGGTCTCATCGGGTCGCGGCTCGGCACGGCTTGGTGTCAGAATGCGCCGCAACCCGCCGGGCCCGTGGACAGAGCATGCGTGAGAACAACCTGAAGGCCATCGGCATCATGCTCGCGGGGGTGGCGTTTTTTGCCTTTCTCGATGCCGGTCTCAAGCACCTGACCGAGAGTTACTCCGCGATACAGGTGGTGAGCCTGCGCTGCTGGGCATCGGTGCCTTTCATCCTTGTGCCGCTGCTGTTGCTGGGGCGCGCGCGGGAGTTGCGCATCGCCGACGCCCCCCCCTATATCGTGCGCGGGGCGCTCGGTGTGGGCACCATCTGGGGCTACATCTACGCGCTGTCGGTGCAGTCTCTCAGCGTCACCTACGCGACCTACATGAGCGCGCCCTTGCTGGTGGCGGCGCTCTCGGTGCCCTTCCTGCGCGAGCGTGTGCCGCTGCGGCGCTGGTTGGCGATCGCAGTCGGATTTGTAGGCGTGCTGGTGGCGCTCGATCCCTCCGGCGACGTGAACCTGATGGGCGCGGCTGCCGTGCTCTTCAGCACGGTGTGTTATGCCTTCACGGTGATTGCGGTGCGCTTCATCGGCAAGGTGGATTCCACCGCCGCGATCGTCTTCTGGCATCTGGTGTTTGTCGGCCTGGTGACCACGGTTTTTGCTGTTCCCGAGTGGCGGGCCATAGAGGCTTCCGACTGGGGGCTGATCGCTTTCTGCGGTTTGACGGGCGCCTTGGGACAGTACTGCTTCACGGCGGCGTTCAGGGCGGCTCGCGCTGCTGCCGTCGTGCCTTTCGAGTACTCGGCCATCGTGTGGGCCATCGGCATGGACTGGGTGATCTTCGATCTCGACCCGGCCGCACACGTGCTGAACGGCGCCTTGATCGTGATCGTGGCCGGGCTCTACGTGATGTGGGACGAGTCGCGTTCGGGCAATGCCATCGATGTCAGACCGGGCGGGGCGTCTGCCTGAGGTGCTGATGATCGCGCCCGCGCGATGTTGTGGCACAGCCGCTGTCGGGGGCATGGCCCTGGTCGGGGGCATGGCCCCCTCCTACGGGATGGCGTGGTAGGAGCGGGCCATGCCCGCGACAGCGGCCCCGGGGATGGCGCGGTCGGGCATGGCCTTGGTCGGGGGCATGGCCTTGGTCGGGGG
>JBILEG010000462.1:0-3168 GCA_044352225.1 Pseudomonadales bacterium
CCCACCACCACGCTCTCGATACGCGGCACCGATTGGGAAGTGGAAGTCGCACCCGATGGCAGCACGCAGGTGGTGGTGCTCTCGGGCCGGGTGGACGTGGGCAACGCGCAGGGCTCGCTCTCGGTGGGTGCGGGTGAGGCTGCACGCGCCGAGCGCGGCAAGGCGCCGGTGCGGCTGCTGCTGGTCGACCCGCGGTCACGGGTCCAATGGGTCTCCTCATGGGAGCCCCGTGGCGAGCGCTGGGCCGGCGCGGGGGCCGGGCGATATCCCCGCGAACTGGCGCTGATCCGCGCGGGTGATTACTCGCAGGCGCTGCAACTGCTGCTCCCGCGCGCCGCGCGGGATGTCGATGCCGCGGTGCTGGCGGCCGATCTGCTGATACACGACGGCAGGCTGCAGCAGGCCGTGGAGCTGCTCGCGCCGCACGCGGACGAGGGCCGCGGGGAGCCGCGGGCGGCGGCTCTGGGCGCACGGGCACTGCTCAGGCTGGACCGCAGCACGGAGGCGCTCGCACTGCTGCGCGCCGCACGGGCCACCAGGCCAGGGGATGCCGAGGTGCAACTCGCGCTCGGCGAGGCCGCGCTGCTGGAGGGCGACGCGGCACTGGCCCGCATGGCCTTCGGCGCGGTGGCAGAGGCGAGCGACACGGGCGCCGGCGCGCCCTCGCCGCAGCAACGCGCCGAGGCCTGGCTCGGGCTGGGGCGCGTATCGTCCGAGCGGGAATCGCTGCGCGCGGCGCGGCGTGAACTGAACGAGGCGCTGAGCATCGAGCCAGGGCTTGCCGCAGCCTCCGCGGAACTCGCCACCGTCGATACCCTCGCGGGCAATCTTGGCGCAGCGCGCACGCGCTACGACGCGCTGCTTGCCACGGAGCGGGCGAACTACGTGGCGTTCACGGGGCGCGGCATGAACGCGTTGATCGCGGGGGAGCCCGAGGCGGCACTGGGGGATTTCCTGGCAGCGGGCCTTATCGAGCCGCGCTACGCGCGGGGCTGGCTCTATCAGGGCGTGGCTTTCCACCAGCTCGGCGAAGCCGCGCGCAGCACCCAGGCGTTCCGTGAGGCAGAAGCCCTCGACCCGCGCGATCCGCTGCCGCACATGATGGCAAGCCAGCTCGCTGCCGATGCCCTGGACTACCCGCGGGCCATCGCCGAGGCCCGCACGGCGCAGCGCAAACTCCCGTGGCTGAAATCGCTGGATCCC
Source organism: Pseudomonadales bacterium (assembly GCA_044352225.1). Classification (GTDB taxonomy): domain Bacteria; phylum Pseudomonadota; class Gammaproteobacteria; order Pseudomonadales; family UBA5518; genus UBA5518. The sequence continues at coordinate 1,204 of JBILEG010000462.1, forward strand.
CTGCAGAACGATCAGCGTGGCAGCGCCAATCTCGGCGCGCCGCTCGCAGCGGCCGGGCTGGAGGAGTGGGCCAGGTACAACGCGGAACTCGCACTCACGCCGTACTGGGGCGGGAGCCAGCTGTTCCTTGCAGACCGCTACACCGGGCTCTTCAACAAGAACTCCTCGCTGATGACCGGCTTCCTTGCAGATCCGCTGGCTTTTGGCGCCTCCAACCGCAGCACCACGCTGGTGGAAGCGCCGGGCCACTACGGCCGGGTGGACCTCGAGTACCAGCGCGACGATTACACCGCGCCGGGCGCGGCACTCTCGCTGAACGGTCTGGTGCAGTCGCCGCTGCGCGGCGCCTACTTCCTGCGCGGCCGGGCCGACGACATCGATGCCCGGCACGAGGGAACGCAGGGCCGACAGGGCGCGCTCACCGCGGGCATCGGACTCGAACCGCGCGAAGACCTGGGCCTCTTCGGCTTCCTCGTCGACGAGACGCTGCACGCCGACCTGCGCAACAGCAGCACCCCCGACGCCAATCTCCTGCAGAGCAACCGTGCAGGCGACCTCGGCCTGCGATGGATGCCCGAACCCGAAAACCAGATGTGGCTGAAGGCCGGCACGCGGCACCAGCAGAGCGACCGCAGCGGTATCACGCCCCTGCCGGAACTCGCCGCCGTGTTGCAGCCCTACGTGCTCGCGCTCAATGGGGTACTGCCCTACCTTCCGGGCTACGTGCGCGATCTGCCGCTGCCCGGCGACACGGGCGCGAGCGATACGGGCATCGACATCGAGGGTTCGGACCTGCAATTGCGGCACAGTTTCGACGCGGGGGGCGCCACCTGGTCGTGGGGGCTTGAGGATGCCGAGCAGGAACAATCCCTGCAGACGCGCATCAGCTTGCGCCCCGCACGCAGCGACAACGCCGAGGCCTTCCGGGTGCGCACCCGAAACGCGTGGGCGGGGTTGAGCTTCGAGGTATCACCCTCGGTGCAGGCGGCGCTGCACGCAGGCGCCACGCAAACCCGCAGCGAGCGCAGCGGTTCGAGCGAATCACGCCTGCTGCCGGTCTACCTGCCGCCGGACATCGCCCTCATCACGGCCCCCACCGAAGAACGTGTATCGGAAGACAGCACCTCGGCGGAGCTGCGCGCCGGGCTCTCCTGGCAGCCCGCAGACGGGCAGCGCCTGCGGTTGGTCGCGCAGCGCTGGCAGCGCCCCGCCTCCTTCGGCAGCCTCGTGCCGACAGAGACACTGGGCATCGCCCTGAACGACCGTCTGCCGGCGCCCGGAGGTGAGTACGAGCGCCTTCGCCTGCAAGTCGACACCGAGGCGGCAGAGCAGCTTTTCCTGCAGGTATTCGCCGATCACGAGCGCATCGACAACGGCCTGGCGGGCGAGCGCACTGCGGGCTTCAGCTACCAGATCGATGCCCTGTCACAACTGCGCCAGAACGCGGATTTCTTCAGCCCGCGCGAGGACATCGAAGAAACCCCGATCTTTCCCTCAGGATCTGTGGACACCCTGGGCGCTGCTGCGAACTGGCAGGCGGCCGACCGGGTAACGCTGGGGCTTCGGTACCTGCATCGTGACAGCGACAACGACCAACCCGGGCCGGATGGCCGCGACTGGATTCCCTACATACCCGAGCACTTCGTGCAATTCCGTGCCCAGTGGAACACGCCGTGGCGGCTGCTGCTGTCTGCGAGCGCGCTGTGGCGCAGCGAACGCCTCGAGCGCCAACTCGAGGTGGTGGGCACAGACACGGTGCCCTTGGTGGACGCGGGCTGGTCCTTCGGGCTGCGCGCCTACTGGGAGAGCGGGGACAAACACCACAGCGTGCAGGCACTGGTCGAGGATCTGGCACCGGAGCGTGATGCCATGAGCCGCAACTTCCGCGATCCCTTGTGGCGGTTCCAGTACGCCTACCGGTTCTGAGGCAAGGAAGCGCGCTCAGGGCAGGAGCTGGCACTCCGG
>JBILEG010000475.1:0-3060 GCA_044352225.1 Pseudomonadales bacterium
CCACACGCAGTGCGAAGTGGGTGAGGCCGATACTGTTCATCGGCCGAGACGCCGGGCGTTCCGCAGTTGGCTGTTCGAAGTGCCAGAGCTCGAGGCGCACGCCGCTCAGGCCGAGGTAGACCGAACTGAGCGCCACCTCGCCCTCGACCTGGATCAGCGGCGCCATGTCGGAGCCGATCCTGAAGCTCTCGTTGCGCGTGAAACCCAGCCCATCGCAATAAAAGCGTAGCGACCGCTCCAGATCGGAAACGCAGATGCAGAGATGGTAGAAAGCCGGCGTGCGTGTGCTCATGCGGTGCTCCGGAGGTGAAGTGCGCGGATGCGGCAGCCGAAATGCTCGCCGATCATGAAGGCCGTGAGGTTGGTGTTGGCGCGAGGGCTCCGTGGCGTGATCGACATGTCCACCACATGCAGCGCATCGACGCCCAGCACGCCCGCGTTGGCGCCCACCACTGCGCGCTCCGGGGCGTCCAGCGGACAGGTCGCTGCGGAGTGGGCCGACCCGTCGACGGTTGCGTCGATCCACGCGTCGAGCGCGTCGTCTGAGGTCGCGAGGAAGGCCTCGCCCCGGCGATCCACCACCGCCCCCCGCAGAATTCCGGCCAGCGCCGGTGTTGCCGCGAGGCGTCGGAAGAACGCAGCTGCGTCTCGCAAACGCTGGCGATCCCGCGGATCCGTCGCAAGGTGCATCTCTACCAGAGGGTCTATGCGCGGATCCCGCGATGCAAGGCACAGCCTGCCGTGAGAGAACGCCTGGTTGATACTGAAGCCGATCCCGGCGACGGGTGCGGTACCGGGTGCGGGGCCATTCACAACGGCCATCATGTCGCCGAACCCCGTTCCTGCTGCACCTGATGACCAGCGCGCGCACAGGTTTGTGTGTCGTCCGTTGCGTGCCACGGCATGTGCAGCATCGATAGGGAATCCGAAAAACACATGTGGGTGTTCCTGATACCTACGCCCCACCGGAAGATCGATCTCAGGTCTTATCCCCAGCGCATGAAGCTCCGCCGCAGGCCCCACCCCTGAGCGGAGCAGGATCGCGGGCGACTGTATTGCCCCCGCCGACAGCACCACGCGATCCGCTGCAAGACGGACCGGCGCACCGTCGAGCAGCGCGACCACACCGCGGGCGCGCCCGGACTCGATCACCACGCGGTCAACCAGCGCATTCCCCACGATCCGCAGATTTGGCCGCGTGCGGATGGGTTCGAGGTAGGCCTCGTTCGCGGCGATGCGCCGCTCGTGGAGCGCGTTGTAGGGCAAGGCGCAGAGGCCGGTCACATCGGGTGCGTTGCAGTCTTCGATCTCGGGCAGGCCGCAGCCGTGGAACGCCGAATGCACTGCACGGTCTAGCGCGCTCCAGTCGGTGGACGCGGCGCGGGCGATGGGAATGGGGCCCGCATTGCCATGAAAGGGTGCATCACCAAAGGCAAGATCGTGCTCGATGCTGCGGAATCCCGCGAGTGCCATCTCGGCGCTCCACTCCGGCGCACCCGCTGCCGCCCACTCGTCGAATTCTGCGAGCGGCGGCCGGATAGCAACTTGCCCGTTGATCGCGGAACTGCCGCCCACGCCGCGCCCTTGCCACAGCGGCTCCGGATCACGTTCCGGCCGACGTCGCGCGGCGAGCGACATCCACTGAAACTGCGGGAAGCGGGCACGATCGACGATGCCTGTCCAATGGCCGCGTTGCATCTCTGCCGGTGCGTCCGCCGCGGCGTACTCCGGCCCCGCCTCCAGAAGCAGGACGCGGACACGCGGGTCTTCCGTGAGCCGAGCGGCCACCACGGCACCGGAAGAACCGGCGCCGACCACGATCACATCCCAGCGCCCGTCGATCACTTCGCGTCGAGGAAAGGCGGCATCACGCCGGTCTCGTGGCGGTAGCTTTTCACCTTGGGGAAGGGCGGAAGCGGGTCCGTTCCGGGATGCTTGTAGCCGTGTGTGGCGAGGTAGTGCGCCTGGATGCTTTCGCGCGGGGGCAATTCACCTACGATCTCGTAGAGGCGGTGGAACTGGCTGTAGCGGATCTTCCAGCGGCCTTCATGCTTCACGTAGCGGTCGCGGTAGAAGGCGGTGCCGTAGAGGCGCATGCCACGGCGATACTCGAAGAGATCGTCGTAGAGATACCAGGTGCCGATCGCCTCCTCGGGCCCCACGATCTCGATTTCCGGATGGTGCCCGTTGTGGTGCGAGATCATGTCGGCGTGTGCACCGGTGCGCACCATCTCCAGATAGGGCTCGCGGCCCTCATAGCGCATCGAATAGATGCCTGCCTCCACGCTCAGCACCACATCAGGGTGCAGCACCTCGCGCATGCCATCGATGTCGGCGGTGTCGAAGCAGCGCCAGTACTGGTGTTTGCAGCGGCGTACGTCTTCGATGGCGGTGAGACGGGTGACCTCTGCGCGCAGCGCTGCGACTTCTTCGATGAGGGATTCGAGGTTCATGGGGGCTCCGCAGTGTTGTTGTTTGTGCACGGAGCATAAGGCCCGGGATCGCTGGAAGCCATGTGCGTCAGCCTGCTGACAGGGAGAATCCGGGTGCGGTGAGTCTGGTGGAGGGCATAAACGAAAACGCGCGACCGGAGTAAGGCGTTCGGGAAGTGGTGGAGACGAAGGGGATCGAACCCTCGACCTTCGCATTGCGAACGCGACGCTCTCCCAACTGAGCTACGTCCCCACAAGAGGCGAAGGCATTCTAGCCCCGTCTTTCGGCGAAAGGCACGCGCTCGTTTGCGAGCGCCGCGCTCAACCCGCTGACATGCCCCCGTCCAGCGTAATCGCCTGCCCGGTGAGGAAACCGTTATCGCGCGAGCAGGCCCACAGCATCGCCTGCACGATTTCCGCAGGCTCGCCCAAACGACCGAGCGGGATCGCTCTTGCCATGTTTTCGAGGGTGTTGCCGCGGCCGCTTTGCGCGAGCGGGTCCAGAATCGGCGTGCGGCTGAAGGCGGGGCAGAGTGCGTTCACACGGATGCCCTTTTTTGCGTACTCCAGCGCCGCGGTTTTGGTAAGGCCGATCACGCCGTGCTTGGCTGCGGAATAGGCCGCCATC
>JBILEG010000380.1:0-3873 GCA_044352225.1 Pseudomonadales bacterium
AGCGCTGGCGATGAGCGAACCTGGCTCCGGCTCCGACGTCGTCTCGATGCGCCTGCGCGCCGATCGCCACGGCGATCACTACGTGCTGAACGGCAACAAGATGTGGATCACCAACGGCCCGGACGCGAACGTCTACGTGATTTACGCCAAGACAGATATGGACGCGGGCTCGAAGGGCATCACAGCGTTCATCGTGGAGCGGGATTTCCCCGGTTTCTCGCGAGCGCAGAAGCTCGACAAGCTCGGCATGCGCGGCTCCAACACCTGCGAACTCGTGTTCCAGGACTGCGCCGTCCCCGCTGCGAACGTGCTGGGCGGGGAGGGGCGCGGTGTGGGCGTGCTGATGTCCGGCCTCGACTACGAGCGGGTCGTGCTCTCGGGCGGCCCGGTAGGGATCATGCAGGCCTGCATGGATCTGGTTCTGCCCTACGTGCACGAGCGCAAGCAGTTCGGGCAGTCGATCGGCGAGTTCCAGCTGGTGCAGGGAAAACTCGCCGACAACTACGCGGTGCTGAACGCGAGCCGTGCTTACCTCTATGCCGTGGCGCGCGCCTGCGACCGCGGCGAATCCACGCGCAAGGATGCCGCTGCCGTGATCCTCTACACGGCTGAGGCTGCGACGAAGATGGCGCTGGACGCGATCCAGTTGCTGGGCGGCAATGGTTACATCAACGATTACCCCGCGGGCCGGCTGTTGCGCGATGCCAAGCTCTACGAGATCGGCGCTGGAACCTCAGAGATCCGTCGCATGCTGATCGGCCGTGAACTTTTCAACGAGACGCGCTGAGCGCGGGAGAAGGCGATGAACCGTCTCGAGACTTCGCTGAACACCCGCGGCGCCGAGTTCCAGGAGAACCGCGCGCATCTGGAAGCGCAGGTGAAAGACCTGCGCGAGACGCTGGCCGCCGTGCGCCAGGGCGGCGGGGAGAAAGCCCGCACGCTACACACCAGCCGCGGCAAGCTTCTGGCGCGTGATCGCGTTGACGCACTCCTCGACCCGGGGTCGCCTTTCCTCGAGCTTTCAGCGCTCGCGGCGCTGGATGTATACGGCGAGGACGTACCCGCCGCCGGCATCGTCACCGGCATCGGCCGCGTGAGCGGGCAGGAATGCATGGTGGTGGCGAACGACGCCACCGTGAAAGGCGGCAGCTATTACCCGCTCACGGTGAAGAAACACCTGCGCGCGCAGGCCATCGCCGCCGAGAACAACCTCCCTTGCGTCTACCTGGTCGATTCGGGCGGCGCCAACCTCCCGCGGCAGGACGAGGTCTTCCCGGACCGCGAGCACTTCGGCCGGATCTTCTTCAATCAGGCGAACATGTCCGCGCGCAACATCCCGCAGATCGCGGTGGTGATGGGTTCCTGCACCGCGGGCGGCGCCTATGTGCCGGCGATGGCAGACGAGGCCATCATCGTGCGCGAGCAGGGCACGATCTTCCTGGGTGGCCCGCCGCTGGTGCGTGCAGCCACCGGTGAAATCGTGAGTGCGGAAGAGCTCGGTGGTGCCGATGTGCACTGCCGTACCTCGGGCGTGGCGGATCATTACGCCCGCAACGACCACCACGCACTCGAGCTCGCGCGCCGCGCCGTGGCGCGGTTGAACCGCGTGAAGCGCGTGAATCTCGATGTGGCGACGCCCGAGGCGCCTGTCTTCGATCCCGCCGAACTCTACGGTGTCATCCCGCGCGACAAGCGCAAGCCCTACGACGTGCACGAGGTGATCGCGCGTGTGGTCGACGGATCATGCTTCGACGAATTCAAGGCGCTTTACGGCACCACGCTGGTGTGTGGCTTTGCCCGGATCTGGGGTTATCCGGTGGGCATCGTCGCCAACAACGGCATCCTCTTCAGCGAGTCGGCGCAGAAGGGGGCGCATTTCATCGAGCTCTGCGCGCAGCGCGGCATTCCTCTCGTCTTCCTGCAGAACATCACGGGTTTCATGGTCGGCAAGCAGTACGAGGCGGGCGGCATCGCGCGGCACGGCGCGAAGATGGTCACGGCCGTGGCCTGCGCCGCGGTGCCCAAGTTCACGGTGCTGATCGGTGGCTCCTTCGGTGCGGGCAACTATGGCATGTGCGGGCGCGCCTACGATCCGCGTTTTCTCTTCATGTGGCCGAACGCACGCGTCTCGGTGATGGGCGGCGAGCAGGCAGCGGCTGTGCTGGCGCAGGTGAAGCGCGACCAGAAGGAGCGCGAAGGCGCGAACTGGAGCGCGGAAGAAGAAGCAGCCTTCAAGCAGCCGGTGCTCGACAACTACGAACGGCAGGGCCATCCCTACTACGCCTCGGCCCGTCTGTGGGACGACGGCGTGATCGATCCCGCGGAAACGCGCGACGTGCTGGGGCTCGCCATTTCCGCATCATTGAACGCACCCGTGCCGGACACACGCTTCGGCGTGTTCCGCATGTGATCGTGCCGCCACACTCGCCCGCCGGGGGATTGCGACGATGTTCCAGAAAATCCTGATCGCCAACCGCGGCGAAATCGCCTGCCGCGTGATCCGCACGGCGCGGCGCCTCGGCATCCGCACCGTGGCCGTCTATTCCGATGCGGACCGCCACGCGCTGCACGTGGGCATGGCCGACGAGGCCGTGAACATCGGCGCGCCGGCGCCGAAAGATTCCTATCTGCGCGGCGAACGCATCATCGAGGTCGCACTCGCCACCGGCACGCAGGCGATCCACCCGGGTTACGGCTTTCTCTCGGAAAACGCCGGCTTTGCGGCGTTGTGCGCTGCAAAGGGTCTCGTCTTCATCGGCCCGCCGCCCGGGGCGATCGAGGCCATGGGTTCCAAGAGCGCGGCCAAACGCCTGATGGAAACCGCCGATGTGCCGCTGGTGCCCGGTTACCACGGAGAGTCGCAGGCCCCGGAACTGTTGAAACGCGAAGCAGAACGGATCGGTTATCCCGTGTTGCTGAAGGCTGCCGCCGGTGGCGGTGGCAAGGGCATGCGCCGCGTGGATTCCCCCGCGCAGTTCGACGAGGCGCTCGCGGCCGCGAAGCGCGAATCCGACAAGGCTTTCGGTGACTCCCGGATGCTGGTCGAGAAGTGCCTGATCCATCCGCGCCACGTCGAGATCCAGGTGTTCTGCGACAACCACGGCAACGGTGTCTATCTCTTCGAACGGGACTGCTCGCTGCAGCGCCGTCACCAGAAGGTGATCGAGGAGGCACCGGCACCAGGACTCTCCGCCGCTCTGCGCACCGCCATCGGCGAAGCGGGGCTGCGAGCCGCACAGGCGATCGGGTACCGCGGCGCGGGTACTGTGGAGTTCCTGCTGGCGGCAGACGGCGCGTTCTACTTCATGGAGATGAACACGCGCCTGCAGGTCGAGCATCCGGTCACAGAGATGATCACGCGGCAGGATCTGGTCGAGTGGCAGCTGCGCGTTGCGGCGGGCGAGGTCTTGCCCTGTGCGCAGGAGCAGCTGCGCATCCACGGTCACGCCTTCGAGGCGCGGGTGTATGCCGAGGATCCGGCGAATGATTTCCTGCCGGTTGCCGGCACGTTGGCGTTTCTCGAGCCGCCTGCCGAGGGCCCGCATGTGCGCGTGGACACCGGCGTGGTGCAGGGCGATGCGATCGGCATCCACTACGACCCGATGATCGCCAAGCTGATCGTGTGGGACGAATCGCGCCCGCGCGCGCTGGCAAGGCTGCAGAGCGCGCTCGCGGATTACCGTATCGCGGGGCTCACCACGAATCTCTCTTTCCTGCACGCGCTGGTCAGCGTGCCTGCTTTCGGAGAGGAGCGGGTGCACACCGGCTTCATCGAAGAGCACCGCGAACGGATTTTCCATCCGCACGCTGCGGATACGGGCACCTGGTTGCCGCTTTCCGCGCTGGCGCTGCTGCTCGAGCGCGAGAGTCGGC
>JBILEG010000381.1:0-3862 GCA_044352225.1 Pseudomonadales bacterium
ACGTCCACAAGGCGCTGTTCGGCGGATCGGTCCTCCAGCCCCGGCTCACGCTGAAGCCCGATGCCGCCAACGAGCGTCAGGTCTGGCCGATGCTCGCGCCCTGCGAGGCGATGCTCGCGACGAAGCGGCTCGATTACGGAGAGCTTCTACGGCTGTGCCACGCGCGCTTGAAACCGAGGCGCTACCTCGAGATCGGGGTCGACGAGGGCGGCAGCCTCTCGCTGGCGGAATGCCCCTCCATCGGCATCGATCCCGGCTTCGAACTGGTGAGAAGCCTGCGTGCGCCCGCCCGCCTGTACCGTCTGCCGAGCGACGAGTTTTTCGCGGGCCCCGCCACCGAGCTCGCGGCTGAACTCGCCGAGGTAGACCTTGCCTTCATCGACGGCATGCACCTCGCGGAGTACGTCCTGCGCGATTTCGCAAACGTGGAACGGAGGATTTCTCCGGGCGCGGTCGTCGTCCTCGATGACGTGCTTCCCGGACAACCCGAAATGCTGCAACGCGACCGGAAGTTCAACGCCTGGTGCGGGGATGTCTACAAGGTGATCCGCCTGCTGCGCGATGTGCGTCCGGACCTCGACATCCGGGTGGTATCCGCGTTTATCGGGCCCTACCGCAAGGGGCTGGCGTTGATCAGCGGACTCGACCCTGAAAACACGCATCTGGCCGACAACATGGATAGGCTCCAGGCCGATCTGGAGTCGGACCGCTATGCCGTGTCCTCGATCGCGGAGCTCGACAGTGTCATGCAGCCGGGAGGTATCGCGGATTTCGAATCCTTCATGCTCGACCGGTCACAACGGATCTGAGGCCGGGACATGGTCATCAGTCCGGACGTGCTGTTCCTGCATATCCCCAAGACCAGTGGAACCTCCTGCACGGATTACCTGTGCCAGACGTTGAAGGGTCCCGTTTTCCTGTCCTCGCTGCTCTATCGGACGACATCGGTGCATTTCCGGGCAAGCGTCATACCGGGATTCAGCCACGAAACGCTGGAAGAGATAACGGGCGCTCGGGCTGACATCGAGAAGAACACGGGAATCCTGCTCGACAACATCCGCCTCATCGTTGCCGTTCTCCGACACCCCTACGACCTCGAACTCTCGAACTACCATTTCTACCGAAACGGCAACCACAACCTCGCAGGAGACAAGATGTTCCGCAATGCGCGTGCGGAATGGCGCATCGGGCTCGCGCAGGGAAATTTCGCCGATTTCGTGGCGAATTCCGGGCATTTCCGCGTTCGCAGCGATGGTTCGGATATCCGCTGCGAAGACTACCTGCTCGTGGGCGGAAAACTCGATCCGCGAATCCGTTTGCTCCGTGCCGAGTCCGTGTCCACAGATTTCCCCCGTCTCCTCGAGCCGTATACGCAGGGTGATGTCGAGTTTCCGTTCACGAACCGCTCACGCTGGGAAGACGCGCCCCCGTTCGAAGCCCTCGACAGGGATCTGCAGCAGCTCATCTACCTCAAACACAAATGGGTGTTTGATCACGGTTACTACGGAGCGCCATCGTGAGGTCCTGCGTTCACCACTTTGTCAGCATATGCGTCAAGAATTTCGCCTTGCCGGAGCCGATAGGTGATTTCGGTGCGCTGCAGGTGGATGGACGGGACAACATCGATATGCGGCCGCTGTTCCCCGGCAAGCGGTTCATCGGTTTCGACTTCCGGGGCGGCGCGGGCGTCGATGTCGTTGCTGATCTGGAAAGGATCGGGCTGGCGGACGCATCGCTAGGAACCATTCTGTGCCTCGACACGCTGGAGCATGTCGAAGACCCGCGAGCCGCCGTGAGCGAGCTGTCGAGGGTGCTGGCCCCCGGCGGGCTCCTCATCATGACGTCCGTGTTCGAGTTTCCCATTCACGGCTATCCCAACGACTACTGGCGTTTCACGCCGGAAGGATTCCGCTCCCTGCTGAAGCCTTTCCCCTCCAGCTTCGTCGGCAGCTACGGCCTGAGCGAAGACGTGCCCCGGAGTGTGGTCGGGCTCGGGTTCAAAGGAGGGAGCCCGAACCCGGGATTCGAGCGCGACTATGCGAACTGGAAAAAATGGTTCGAGGCGATCATGCACGCACAGGTCAGCAAGGCGTCCGGCGGTGCAGATCCGGCGTGAATGCCGATAGCGGCACCTGATTGGACGGGTAGAGGCTGCCGTCGAAGAACCAGGTCTCGAGTGCGTAACGGATCCGTGACTGCCCCGGGAGATGCTGGGTCCGGTGGAGCATGAAATGGTCGAAGAAATACACGTCTCCCTCGCCGAAGCGCGGGCTCGCGATGGCATCGGGGCCGAACAGGCGTTCCATCCGGGCAGAGTCGAAAGACCAGCTGAATGCCGCTTCACCATCGCCTGCATTGACGACGGATGTCAGATTGCGGGCGACGATATCGAGGCCGGGCGCAGCTGAATCGGCGCCGCATTCGGACAACGACATCCACATGTTCAGGCTCTTTATGTCACTGCCCATGAAGGCGCCATCCTGGTGCCAGCCCATCGGAGAAACCGGCAGCCTCGAGCGCCGCAGAACCCACTTGAGCGCGGAGAGGCAGTAGTCCCCCGCAAAGAAATCCCGCAATACCGGAGGCAGGGCGAGGGTCTCGTACAACTCCAGCAATGCCTCGCAGACATTCGCCGATTCCACGCACATCACCGACCCGGAAACTGCATGGAATCCCCGCGAGTTCCCGAGTTTCTGATGCCCGAGTATCTCGGCCAGATTCCCGGGGCAATTGCGGTATCCGGAACGCTCCTGTCCTGTCTGCTGTGCGTCCAGCATGGCGTCTATGACGCGCCGCAATTGCGCGCAGACCTCCGGAGGCACGAGGTTTCTGACGATCAGTCCGCATCCGCGGCTCACCGCCTCGCGTAACACGCCCGCATCGAGGTCCTCCGCACAGATCTCCACTGGCTCGACGCGCCGGAACATATCGGCCGGGTCGGCGGCCGCTGAGGCCTGTGCGGGCGCCTTGGCCCCGGCAGCCTCGGGAGCGCCATGCCGATAGGTCTCGAGGCGTCCCCGGAGCGAATCGTGCGCAGCCTCCAGAGACTGTCGTTCAATCGTCCTGATCAGGTCAAAGCCCATATCTCACCCGGGGTCGTGCTGGAAATCGGAGTCAGTCGAAGAGTACAGGAAGCACGTGCGCTCGTGGCAGCGGGTGCCGCGGGGGCGCTGGCAGGTGACGCCGTGGCATCCCCGCGCGTGCGCACGCGACTGCTGTCCTCACTCCGCGCGTTGCGGTGCGGTCTCCGGTGGCAGCAAGGTCAGGAACTCGCCGAAGCGCGGTGGTTTGGGCACGGCAACCACATATGTGATGTCTTCTTCCGTGGCGCATTCCGCGTGAATGACGCCTGCCGGGATCACCAGTTTGTCGCCCGCAGACATCGGCACGCGCTCGCCTGTGACGCCGTCGAGCGTGGCGGTGGAGCCTGTGATCACGTAGGTGTGGACGTCGCAGTCGTGCCAGTGCATGGGGAGCTCCGGCGATGCCGGAGCGATCAGCGTGGTGGGCCAGAAGCCGGTGCGTTTGATGTCTTCCAGCACCTCTGCGTGGGTGCTGAAGAAGCCTTTGTGGAGGTGGATGGCCATGGCTGAGGTGTCCCGTTTGTGATGTGGGGCACTATAGCCCTAGCGTGCGGCGATGCGAGCGGTGGAGCGGTGGAGCGGTCGCGGGCATGGCCCGCTCCTACAGAAAGCGCCATCCCCGTAGGAGCGGCCCAAGCCCGCGACAAGCCCCGTAGGAGCGGGCCATGCCCGCGACAAGCCCCCGTAGGCGCGGCCCAAGCCCGCGACATCCCCGTAGGCGCGGCCCAAGCCCGCGACAAGCCCCGTAGGAGCGGGCCATGCCCGCGACCTCCCCGTAG
>JBILEG010000382.1:0-3856 GCA_044352225.1 Pseudomonadales bacterium
TGCCGCGAGTGCCGCGGCTAGCGCCTGCACGGAGCCGCTGACCATGCCCTCGTCAATGATGGCGATGTCGAAGCGTTCCTGACCTGCGGCATGCTCCAGCGCGCCCAGCGTGGCTTCCAGCGTGCCCGTGGCGGTGAGGCGCACGCGCTCGCCGATCAGCATGCTGGCGATCGCCCGGCGCACCAGCGGGTTGTCGTCGCAGACCAGCACCGACGCCACCTGCGCGAGCGGCAGCGAGGCGCGGCTGCCCAGCGTGTCGCCGTCGGCCCGCATCACGCGGAGTTCGAAGTGGAAAGAACTGCCGCGGCCGGGGGTGCTGTCCACCCCGATTTCCCCGCCCATCAGCCGCACCAGTTCGCGTGAGATGGACAGGCCGAGCCCGGTGCCGCCGAAGCGTCGCGTGGTGGAGCTGTCGGCCTGCGAGAAGGGCTCGAAGATCCGCCGCTGCGCGGCCGCTTCGATGCCGATGCCGGTATCGCTCACCTCGAAGCGCAGGCGCAGCCACTTGCCGTCCTCCTCGACCAGGCTGACGGAGAGCCCGACGCTGCCGCGCTCGGTGAACTTGATGGCGTTGCCGAGAAGGTTGCAGAGCACCTGCCCGAGGTGATGCATGTCGCCCTGGATCTGGGCCGGGATGTTCTCGTCGACCACGCAGGCCAGATCGAGATCCTTCGCCTGTGCCTGCGGCGTCACCAGCGCGAGCACGTCTTCCATGCGCTCGCGCGGATCGAAGGCGACGATCTCGAGCTCTTCCTTGTCCTTCTCGACTTTCGAGAAGGTGAGGATGTCGTTGATCAGGCTGAGCAGCATGTCAGCGCTCGAGCGGGCAGTGCGCACGTATTCGTTCTGCTTGGGGCCCAGCTCCATGTCTGAGACCAGATCCAGCATCCCGATCACGCCGTTCAGCGGCGTGCGCAGCTCGTGGCTCACGGTGCTCGCGAACTCGTCTTTTGCCTTGGCGAGTTCGATGGCGCTGCGCAGTGCCTGGTCCAGTGCGACGCCCTGCTCGATGGCGCGGTCGCGCGCCTCCGCGATCGCTTCCTCGCGGCTCTGCAGCACACCCATCATCGCGTTGAAAGCGTTCTGCATCGCCACGATCTCGCGCGTGCCGGAGAGTGTGGCGCGCTCGTCCTGGGCGCCGTCCTGCGCGCGGCGCATGATCGCGGCGAGTTGCCGGATGGGAACGGTGAGGCGCGAGGTGACCGCGAGCAGAACCAGCAGCATCACGGCCGAGAGCAGCACCGCTACGCCAAGGCTGGAGCGCACGATCTCGGCGCGCATGCTGGAGAGCGTCTGGCGCGACATCACCAGCCGCACGCTGCCGAGCAACTCGCCGGTGTCGCCGCTGCTCGCTTCGGCGAAGGGCGAGCCACCTTCGCTGTTTGCCGACCACACCGGCGCCTCGAAGGTCCATGTATCGGAGTCCGAGCCCGTGAGCGCTGCAGCCTGCGGGGGTTTGGTCTTCGCGCCTGCCGCGGCACCTTCGCTCGCGTAGATGCTGCGCCCTTCGGTGTTCATCAGTTCGACGGAGCGCACATCGGGGAAGGCGAGGAAGCGTGCTGCCGCCTGCGAGGCCGACTCGGTATCGCCGTACAGGAGTGCAAGCGTGCTCTGCGAGGCGAGCGACGAGACCAGCTGCATGCCTTCGTCCTGCAGGCGGCGCTGTACCGTTTCCCCGGATTGCTGCGAGATCACCAGACTCGAGGTGATCGCCAGCACCAGCACGCAGGCGGTGAAGCTCAGCCCGATCAGCTGTTGCAGGCTGAGTGAGCGGATCGCGAAACGTCTCTCTGCCATCTCCGATACTCCGTGCAGCGGCGCCGGCCGCTAGCGACTCGGGAACACCATGTCGAAACGCTTGTCCCCGGCGTTCACGCCCAGGCCCAGGTGGTTCGCGGTGCGGATGTTGATTGCGGTGTCGAGTTGTTCCAGCACGTGCAGCCCGGCTCCGGGCGAGGGCGGGCCGGCGGCCAGCCTGCCAAGGGCCCGGCCCATTTCGGTGTTGTCCGGAAAGAGGGCGAAGAGCGCGCCCTTCGGCACATGGGCCACGTTGCTGGAAAACACGATGATGTTTCTGTCCCATGCCGTGCGCAGGATCATCTGCAGCACCGAACTCTCGGCGAGGAACGGCGAGCCCTGCGGCAGCCACAACGCTTCTGTCGCGGGATCCAGTCGCCCCAGCAGCTCACGGTACGCGTTGGCGCCGTCACGCAGTGTGTCGCGGCGCACGGTTTCGAGCGCGAGGCCCTGTTTCTGCGCGGCGGCACTCGCCAGCTCGATCAGCCAATCGTTGTTGTCCGAGCCGTGCACCACGCTCACCCGCTTTACTGCGGGGGCGAGTTCGGCGAGTTTGGCGAAGAGGCTTGCCGGCGCCGGCACCATCGATATCCCGCGTATGCCCGCTGGCACCTCTGACGGGCGCGCCAGGACGGCGCCCACCACCCGATCTTCGGGCGCAGCCATTGCCTGCGCCATGTCGAGGCCGTATTTGCCGAGCAAGAGCACACGGCCCGCTTTCGCCTCCCGGATGCGTGTCTCGATATCGGTCGCGCTTTCGGAGGGGTCGACCTCCGCGACCCTGGCGCGCGTGCCGAGTTCGGTTTCGATTCCGCCCACGATCGCAACGAAAGCCGCCCGGTAGGGCTCGCGCACGCTGGGATAGATGACCGAGACGGTGACGTCGTCTCTGGCAGCAGCATGCAGTTCCACCGCGCCCAGGCAGAGCACCAACCACCACCACGCCCTGAAGACCCGCCTCACGAGGGCCACCCTTCGGGAATCTCGCGTGCCGGGTGCCCGCGGTACTCGATGTCTTCGCACGACAGCGGCAGGAAGGCGCCAGCAGCCTCGGTGTTGGCTTCGGCGTAGCAGGCGTGCACGCCGGCGTTCACGGCGAGCGCATAGATCCGCTCGCCGTCTTCGATCTTCATGTCCCCGTGGTCGAGCAGGAAGGCTGCCAGATAGCCGAGCATGTTGATGCCTGCATCGCCGCGGGCGCACAGGCGTGTGTCGATATCCGCGGCAAGCCGCAGGTAGGTTCCGTCTCTGAACCCGAGTTCGTGTCCCAGGTCCCGCAGGGCATCGACGCGATCATCGCCCTGCGCGATCGGGCGGCTGAAACCCGGAGCCCGGACTCTCCCTCCGGGTCTTGTGCAACCCGCGATGAAGCCCTCGAGGCTGGCACCCGCATCGAGCGCGGCCTGCGCCGAGACCAGGAAATCGTGTGCTGCACGGGTGCTGCCGGGCCCATAGAGCGTGGACTCGCTCGCCATTACCCCCGCACTGATGCCGACAGTGGGCG
The DNA here is from genome assembly GCA_044352225.1 of Pseudomonadales bacterium. Lineage (GTDB taxonomy): Bacteria > Pseudomonadota > Gammaproteobacteria > Pseudomonadales > UBA5518 > UBA5518. Next base: position 3,302 of record JBILEG010000382.1, read on the forward strand.
GGATGCGCGACGAGCCCGCCAGCGCGCCGATCTGGTTGCACCAGATGCGCGGGTCGGGGAAGGCGAGGCAGAGAAAACTCGCCTCGATCCATTGCGCGAGCCGCGGGTCGGGCAGGCGCCCCGTCACTTCCAGGTACAACACGTCGAAGAAGCCGTGGCTGCCAACGAGATCGCCGAGCAGCGAGTGGCCGTGCACGCTGATGCCGCGCCCGATCCGCCAGCCGCCCTTGCGGGTCCGGATACGGTTGCGACGGCTGTCCCAGAAGGCGGTGTCGTTCATGCGACACCGCCCGCTGGAGCATCGAGGTACTCGTATCGCTCCTCCGGCACGAAGGGCATGGCGGTGATGCCGCGCCCTGCCGTCTCCAGTGCGTGCGCGAGCAGGCCGGGCAGGCTCGCAAGCTGGAAGAGGAGCCCGGTGGCACGGGGCGCGAAGCCCAATTCCAGCAGGCAGGCTGCAGCCAGCCCCGGTTGCAGCCAGCCACAGCCCTGCGCGGCGAGCGCAACTGCGAATTCCCTGCTCCAGGCGAGCGGACCATCGGCGCGTGCCAGTTC
>JBILEG010000384.1:0-3846 GCA_044352225.1 Pseudomonadales bacterium
GCAAGCACCCCGAGCGCTGCTTGCCAGAAATGCGGGCGAGCCGACCATCCCGTCGGCATCGCCCGGTGCTGCAGGCTGACTCAGAACTGGTAGCTCACATCCAGACCGTAGGTCTGCGGCTGCCCGAAGTAGCTGACCGTCCAGATGATGAACGGGATGGTGTTGATCCGGTACTCCTCGTCGAGCAGGTTCTTGCCCCACGCCGAGACCGTCAACGTGCCATCGCCCATCGGCACATCGGCCAGGCTCAGGCGGGCGTTGACCAGCTCGTAGCTGTCCAACTGCGAGCGCAGGTTCTGCACCGGATCCGGGTAGGCGACGCGCTCGTCCACATACACCCAGTCCAGACGCGCGACCACGTTGCCGCCGGCCACATCCGGCACCGTGTACTGGATGCCCGCGTTCGCGGTGTTCTCGGGCGAATAGGGGAAATCGCGGTTGTCTGCGACATCCACACCGCCGTCGATGTACTCGTCGTACTGCGGGTCGAGGTAGCCGTAGTTCAGGCTGAGCTGCAGGTTCTCGACGGGTTGCGCGAGCAACTCGAGCTCGAAGCCCTTGACCGTCGCCTTGCCCGCGTTGTCGACCACGGAAGCGGCCGCGTTGCCTGCAAGGAAGATCGAGAGCTGCAGGTCCTCGATCTTGTTCTGGAATGCCGCCACGTTCAGCTGGAGCCGGTCGTCCATCCAGCGCGACTTCATGCCGAGCTCCCATGACGCCACTTCCTCGGGATCGTAGGGCTCGAGGAAACCGGCCAGCGTGTCGGACTCGCCATTGAAGCCGCCCGCTTTCCAGCCCTCGGCATAACGCAGATAGGCGTTCAGCGAATCGGTGAAGCTCCAGGAGAGCGTTACCGTGGGGGCGAAATTGCTCCAGTTCTCGTCACCCTCGCCGTAGCCGTAGCTCTCGGGGTGGTCAACGTACTGGTCCTTTTCCTCTTCCGTCCAGCGCGCGCCGAGCGTGACCGTCAGGCGATCGTCAGCGATCTGCGGCTTCCAGTCGAGCTGACCGAAAACAGCCCTCGCCTCGCTGTCGAGACCGTAAGCATTGCTGCTGCCCGGCGCGCCGAATGCGGCAAAGAAGTTGATCGGGTTGAAGACGTCTGCGCTCTCCTCGAACCAGTACACGCCGACCACGTAGTTCACGCGGTCGGTGTTGCCCACGATCTGGAACTCCTGCGAGGTCTGGTCGTAGTCGATGAAGCGGGCCGAGTGGAAGAGATCGATGGGTGAACCGTCGAGATCGAGGTAGTCCTCCCAGGAGAGCTCGCGGTAGGAGGTGATCGACTTCAGCGTGACGTCGCCCAGGAAGCCCACGTCGCCCAGTGCATAGTCGATGTGCAGTGCATGACCGTCGATCTCGGACTTCTCGAAGCGGGACTCGTCATTGCTGAGACGCTCCGGGAATTTGTCGTCGGGCTGGATGTAGGGCGAGAGCAATGCCCCGAAACCGAGGCCAGGGTCATCGACCGCCGTCAGGACGCTCGCCGAAGGCAGCTGGTCCTTGTCGCTGAAGTCATAGGAATAGCGCACGCTGAGTGCGTCGCTGACGTCCAGAAGCAAGGCAATGCGTCCGGCGTCAGTGTCGAGGTTGGCGAACTCGTCGCTCGAGGGCGGACCCGCGAACATCGGGATTCCCACGGGATCCGCAACGTTTTTGGTGAAGCCGTCGCGCTCTTCGTGCTGCAGCGTGATGTTGGCGCTCAGCTTGCCGAGGCCCTCGCCCACCTCGCCGAGCGCTGCGGTATCGACGCTCCCAAGCACGCGCTTGTAACCTTCGTTGCCAATGCTGCCGACCACGCGCCCGCCGAATTCACCGGAGGGCTTGCGCGATACCAGGTTGATCGCGCCACCCACCGTGTTCTTGCCGTAGAGCGAACCCTGCGGACCGCGCAGCACTTCGATCCGCTCGAGATCGGCCACATCGAAGATGCCGCCCAGGTTCTTGCCAATGAACGCGCCGTCCAGATACAGGCCCACCGTGGGCTCCCAGGTGACGGCGGGGTTGATGGTCACCGAGCCGCGAATCGCCACGGTGGCGCCCGTCGAGCCACCCGGCGAGGGGTTGATCTGTACGTTCGGCACGAAACCGCTCAGCTCGCCGATATCGGAAATACCCTGCTGCTCCAGATCGGCAGCGCTGAAGGCCGTCACGGCGATCGGCGCGTCCTGCAGCGACTGCTCGCGTTTCTGGGCCGTGACGACGATCTCCTCAAGCCCGCCCTGCTGGGCAAGTGCGGGCAGGGATACGGCGCTGGCGAGGGCGATGGCGAGAGCGAGAGGGGTGTGGCGGAGGGGCATCATGATGACTCCTGGGTAAAAAAATGAGGCCCGTAGGGCCGTGCCGAACTGCGGCGGGGTCTGAGTGTAGTGAACCGCGCCATTCCGCGCGATCCCTGCGCGTTACATCAGATTAACGCCACACCGCGAGCGATCAGCACTCCGTGGCGGCAAGGCCATGCGCAGCGACGACCGGGGGATGTAAAGTGAGGCTCGTGCTCCAGACAATGCGACCACTGCACAGGCAGGCATGAGATGACTTCGCACGCGCAGCACCGGGCCCTTGTCGTGGCAGACATCGGCGGCACTAACGCCCGCTTCGCACTTGCCACACCCGAGGGCGCGGCTTTCGGCCTCTCGCAGATCAGCAACTACCACTGCGGCAGCGCACAAGGGCTCGGCGAGTTGCTGTGCCGCTATCTGCGCGAACTCGGAGACGTGCGGCCCGAGCGTGCCTGCCTCGCGATTGCCGGCCCCAACGACGGGCGGACGGGGACCGTCACCAACCTCGGCTGGCAGGCGGACTCGGACGTGTTGGCGCGCGAGGCCGGGCTCGCTCACGTACTGCTCGCCAACGACTTCGCGGCGCTGGCCTCGGCCGCGCCTGCGCTGGATGAGAGCGCCACGCGGTTGCTGAAGCCGGGCACCGCTCGAGCAGACGGCCCCATCAGCGTGCTGGGGCCGGGCACGGGGCTCGGCGTGGCACTGGTGGTGCCGCACCGCGGGGGCTACACGACTGTGAGTACGGAAGGCGGGCACATGGGCTTCGCGCCCGTCACGCCGGCAGAGATCGCGCTCTGCGCCCATGTGCGCGGGCAACTGCCGCACGTCTCCATAGAGTCCCTGCTCTGCGGGGCCGGACTCACGCGCATCCATGGCTTCGTATCCGGCAACGCAGGCCTGCCCGCCCCGGAGGTGAGTGCGCGCGCGCTGGCCGGCACCGATGCGCACTGCGTGGAGGCGGTGCAGATGTTCATCGGGATTCTCGGCAGCGTGGCGGGCGATGTGGCGCTGGTGCACGGTGCCACGGGTGGCGTGATGATCGGCGGGGGCATCCTGCCGCGGCTGGTTCCGCTGCTGTCGGGCAGCAGCTTCTGCGAGCGCTTCCTCGCGAAGGAACCGATGCGCGCGCTGCTCGAGAAGATGCCCGTGCGGCTGATTACCGCCGAACACGTGGCTCTGCACGGCGCGGCGGCTCTCTACTGGCAACCGCGGGCCTGAGCGCCCCTGCGCATCAACTGCGCCGCAACACCACCACGGCATGATCGCGCACTTCGAGCGTGGCACCGGACAAAAACACCGCAGCTGATGCGGTCGCGGGCTCGGCACTGTCGAACACCACCTGCCAGTCACCTTCGGCGTCGGGCAACTGCGCGTGAATCGCGGCTTTTCCGGCGTTGAAGAGCACGGCGAGCCGCGTGCGCGGCTCACCGTTCGCAGCAGGCCCCACCAGCAGCATGGTCAGGAAATGGCGCGCGGGATCGCGCCATGCGGCGTCTTCCATGGGACGCGCGCATTCGTCCAGCCACAGGCAGCGCGGGCCCTCGCTCTGCTCGCCGCGATCGTG
>JBILEG010000046.1:0-13008 GCA_044352225.1 Pseudomonadales bacterium
GCGTTGCGTCCCCTCCACAACCAGGAAGCGCCAGGGGCGCAAGCGCCCGTGGTCCGGCGCCCGCAGTGCCGCGCGGAAGATCCGCTCCCGTGCATCGCCCTGCGGGGCGGGATCCGTCAATCGCGGCGCTGACGATCTGCCGAGCAACGCCTCCAGTGCATCCATAAAAGGCCCTTGATGAAGCTTTGCCGCACTGTGCCAACGCCATCCCGCGAATGCAACGCGCGCCGGGGCCGCGCGAGACATACAGCGACAGCGCCCTGCGGAGCTGCCTAGAATGCCTTCACACACCGGGTACAGGGATATACCGATATGCGCAGACTTCTTGCCGCGACGCTCGCCCTTGCATTCCTTCCCGCTGACGCCAGCGCCAAGGTCAGCAGCTACCTCACCGGCTCCGCGGCAGACGCGGTGCCCGCCGCGCTGTACGGGCCGGTCTACAACCTCGGCGGCGGCGGAACGGATGTCGACGCGGCACTGCAAGCCATGATCGACTTGACCCGTGGCTGCACCACCTGCGGCACCAAGGTCGATGTGGTGATCCTGCGTGCCACCGGCTCGAACGGTTACAACGACTACATCTACGCCATGAACGGTGTGGATTCGGTGGAAAGCCTGGTCATCACGCGTCGCACCGACACCGCCTCCCCCGCACTGGCCGCCACGATCCGCGCCGCCGAAGTGGTGTTCTTTGCCGGCGGCGACCAATGCGATTACGTGAAGCTCTTCAAAGGCACGCCGGTGGAAACCGCGGTGGAATACGTGGTGGAGCAGAAGCACGGGGCGGTCGGCGGCACCAGCGCCGGGATGGCCATCCAGAGCCCCACGGTCTATGACGCCTGCGTGGCCAGCGTGACCTCGGCAGACATCCTCGCCAATCCCTACCACCGGGGCGCCACCTTCACCCGCGGCTTTTTCAGCTGGCCTTTCCTCAGCGCCAGCATCACCGACCAGCACCTCGTGGCACGGGACCGCATGGGGCGTCTGATGGGTTTTCTCGCACGGCAGGTCAAGGACGGCTACGGCAGCCCGCAACTCGGTATTGCCGCAGACGAGCAGACATCGATCGTGGTGGATGCCAACGGGCTGGCGCGGGTGTACGGCAATCCGGGTGCGCCCTCTGCCGCTTACTTCGTGCTTGCCGACCACCCGGTGAGCGGCACGGAACGGGTCGCGGCAAAGCAGGCGCTCAGCTACTTCAATTTCCGGATCTGGAAAGTGCAGGCCGGCGCCACCTTCGATCTGGCGAATCGCCCTTCTTCCGCAGGCTCTTACACGATATCCGTGAGCAACGGCGTGCTCTCGGGCAACCCTTACTGAGTGCGCCGCAACTCGGCGCGGCGCGCATCCGTTACCGGCGCACCGCTCAGGTAGTACTCGCGCAGCCCAAGCGCCACGTCCCGCAGATTCGCGCGGACGCCGCGACCCATCGCGAGGCGCTCCAACAGGGCCCCGAACACGCCCCAGCGCAGGTTGTAAGAGAGCGTCAGCACCAGGCGCGTGCGTGAGGGGCCCGCATCCTCCAGCCAGTAGCGGAAACTGGCCTCGCGAAACGGCGCCACCATGCCCTGCTCCGCGCGGTGCAGACGGATCTCGAAGCCCTGCCCCTCCGCCCACTCCGTGACCGTTTCATCCAGCCAGCGACCGCCGCCCTGGAACACACGGCGACTCGCACCCACGCCTTCCTTCAGCGCCGTCCTGATCTCGGTACCGGTGAGTCCCGGCACGTAGTGGTGTGCCACCGACAGATCACGCAGTTTCTGCCATGCGGCCTCGCGCGGCAGCGCCATCTCCAGTGAATGACTGTGCGAATACTCCATGGGTGCTTCCTTTTTTAGGCGTAAATGAAGGGGCTGCGCGGCTCACTGCCAGTCTTCGTAGGGCGATGCCGGCGACAGATCGATGCCATGGGCATAACCCGGCACGCGGAGCTCCGTTCCCTGCCAGTCGAGGTCCTCGCCACGCAGAACGCCTTGGTCAAAACGGTAGATGGGCGGTGCCTCGCCCGCCGTGGCGCGCGCGTCATGATCGGCAGAGGCCGTGCGCACCGCTTCGTTGCGGGCGCGCCAGGCGTCCATCGCCGCGGTGCCGAAGCGCTTTTCCATCATGTGCCGGGCGACGTGCGGCGCCAGCAATGTGGCGGTGGCGTTGTTGCCGCCGAAGCCTTTGGCGTTCACCAGCGCCACATCGAGCTCGGTGGGGTCGCAGTCGCGGTGCTGGCGAAGGATGTCGAGGTGCGTGGCATGCACATCTGCGGCATTTGCAGGCGCGGTGAGGATACCGGGCAACCAGCCGTGCGCCCAGGTGCCCAGACTCATCACGACCTGGTCGCCGGCGGCAGCGCCGATCGAGTGGCCAAGGAAGCTCTTGATCGCGCACACCGGCCAGTCACGGATACCGAACAGGCGCGCCGTCTCGTCAAGGATGTGGGATTCGGTGACGCGGTTCTGCGGCGTGCCGGTGCCATGCGCGTGCACGAAGGAGCGGTGGCGCAACCCCTCCTCGCCGACGATGGCGCGCGCCAGTGCCGCCGCACGGGCGACCGTGAGGTAGTTGCCGACTCCGGGTGCAGAAATGGATTTCTTGAAGCCATCCGCATTCACGAAGACATCGGCCACCGCGGCATGAATGCTCGCGCCCAGTTCGAGCGCGAGCTCGGCATCCATAAGCACCACGAATTGCGCCGATTCGGCGATGGTGAAGCCGCAGTTCTCCGCGAAGGGCCGGCAAGCCCGGGTGTGATCGGGCGTGGCGCCCGCGGGCAGGCCGTCCAGCGCGCGCAGGCCGTCATCGGTGGCAAGCGCGCCCATGGCGGCATAGCCCTCGATCACTTCCGGCGTGATCGGCGCCTCGGCGTTGCCGACAACGGCAACACGTGCACGGCCGGACTGTATGTCGGCGCAGGCGAGCCTCAGGTTGTACAAAAAGGATGCGCAGGCCCCCATGCTGGTGCCGGTGTTGCCCAGGCTGCCCAGCACGTAGGCGTTGATGAAGTCGGCAGGCATCTCGGCAAAACCGAAGGGGCACTGCTTCGAGCTCACGCGCCGGCCCATGAAACGCGAGGCCACCATGCCACCGTTGCCGTTGGCGTCTAGCTGGCTCATGCCGCTGCCGGCGTAGACGCTGATGCGGTCCGGGCTCACATGCGCCAGCACCTGCTCCCAGTCGATGCCGAGCGAACCGAGCGCATCGGAGGCACCGAAGATGGTCATCTGCAGGCCGCGCGGGTGATTGCGCGCCGGGTAGAGCGCGCCAGGGTCGAAGCCCGAGGGCAGTTGCCCCGCGGCATGCACCTCGGAACGTCGCTCGGCGGGCAGCAGGATTTCGGCGGGGCCGTCGAGCCGCACATCCACCGCTCTCGCCTCGCCGCCCACCACCGTCCAGCCAGGCGGAAGCCCCTCTCCGGCCTGCGCACCCGAGAGCCTGAACTGCACGCCCTCGGAACCGGGCACGGGCCCCAGGCTCGCGCGGCGGTTCCAGGGAATGCGTTCGCTGTCGAAGTGCGTGCTCTCGATGCGCCGCACCAGGCTGTGGGCACGCATGCGGGCGATGGCACCGGCGCTGGCGCTCTCCTCGATGCCCATCAGGCGCGCAAGGCTGGCCCAGGTCTCGGTTGCCTCGAGAGCGGGCAGTGCGTCGATCACGAGGCGGCGGAAGCCGTGGTGGGCGGAACTGCGCCCGGCCGGAGAGATGCCGCCAAAGCCGGTGATGACAGGAAGCCTGCTCATGTTGGACGGTCTCCGGGGAATCTGCTGCACGACGGCCCGGAGTGTAGGCGCGACAGCTGCCTGCGTATTGCTACCATTGGCCATCAACTTGCACTTTTCAGCCAGACACGGGTGCCATGAGACCGATCATCGTCTTTACCATCGAGGGGGCGCTGGGCTCCAGCCTCGCGCTGCCGCTCGAGATGCTCCACGCCGCGCTGCAACACCGTCGCGCACGTGAGCGGCGCTTTGCGCTGCCGGAGATCAGGGTGGTGGCGGAACGCCGAGGCGCGCTCAGCATGTCAGGCTCGCTGCGACTGCTGCCCGACATGCTGGCCGCGCGCGTGCAGGAGGCCGAACTCGCGATCATTCCCTCGCTATGGCGCACACCGCAGCTCACGGTCTCTCGCCATCCGGGCATCACGCAGTGCATCCGCCGCCTGGCTGCGAGCGGCACGCGGATCTGTGCCGTTGGCACCGGCAGTTACTTTCCCGCCGCAGCGGGGCTTCTGGACGGCCGCGCCGCCACCACGCACTGGTCTTTTTTCGGTGACTTCGCGCGGCGTTACCCGGCCGTGCAGCTGCAGCGGCGCCACCTCATCACGCGCTCCGGGAACTTCTACTGCGCCGGCAGCGTGAACTCGGTCGCGGACCTGATGGTGCATTTCATCCGCGAACTCTTCGGCGCGGATGCTGCGCGGCAGGTCGAGGCGCAGTTCTCGCCCGAAATCCGCCGCCCGTTCGAGGCCCACAGCTTCGTCGAAGGTGAAGCCGGCGCGCACCCCGACGAGGCAGTCTGGATCGCGCAGGACTGGATGCTCGCGCACCTCGGCGAGGCGCTGCGCATGCCCGAGCTCGCGGCGCGCTGCGGGATCTCGACGCGCAGCCTGAACCGCCGCTTCCGGGCGGCGCTGGGTACCACACCGCTCGCATTCCTGCAGGAGGCACGCACGGCGGCGGCGCGCGAACTCCTGCGCGCAAGCAACACAGGCATCGCGGAAATCGCCGCGCGCTGCGGCTTCGGCAGCGCGAGCCACTTCAGCCGCAGCTTCACGGCACACGCGGGCGTCTCGCCGCAAGACTACCGCCGACGCGTGCGCGGCAAGCTTTTCAGCGCGGCGTAGAGTCAGGCACTCCACGCCACCGCGCCTCAGGGTCTGGCCAAAGACGCGTCGCATGGGGACAATGCGCGCTCTTCCCGCAGGAGTATGGCAATGGACGATTCAACGGTAGTCATCGCTGGCGGCGCACGCACCGCCATGGGCGGCCTGAACGGCGTTTTCTCCGGCGTGAGCGCCGTGGAACTCGGCACCGCGGCCATGCGCGCCGCCATCGAGCGCAGCGGCTTCGCCGCGAGCGACATCGACGAAGTGATCATGGGCTGCGTGCTGCCTGCGGGCGTGAAGCAAGGCCCCGCACGGCAGGCCTCCATCGCCGCCGGCATTCCCAAGACGGCCGGTGCCACCACCATCAACAAGCTCTGCGGCTCCGGCATGCAGGCGATCATCTTCGCGCACGACCAGATCCGTGCCGGCACCAACAACGTGATGATCGCCGGCGGCATGGAGAGCATGAGCAGCGCCCCGCACCTCCTGCTCAATTCCCGTACCGGTTACCGCGTCGGCCACGTCGAAGCCAAGGACCACATGTTCCACGACGGCCTCGAAGACGCCTACACCGGCCGTCTGATGGGCACCTTCGCGCAGGAAACGGCAAACGATCTCGGCTTCACGCGCGAACAGATGGACCGCTACGCCGTGCAGTCGCTGGAGCGGGCCAATGCCGCGATCGCGAGCGGTGCGCTGAAAGACGAGATTGTTCCGGTCACCGTGAAAAGCCGCAAAGGCGAGACGGTGGTCGATACCGACGAACAACCGCTGAACGCCAACCCCGGCAAGATCCCCACGCTGAAGCCCTCCTTCGCAAAGGACGGCACCATCACCGCCGCCAACTCGAGTTCCATCTCGGACGGCGCGTCCGCGCTGGTGCTCTGCTCGCTGGGCGAGGCGAAGCGTCACGGGGTGACGCCGATGGCCCGCATCGTGGCCCATGCGCGCAATTCGCATGAGCCCGCGCTCTTCACCACCGCACCGGTGGGCGCGATCCAGAAAGTGCTCGCCAAAGCCGGCTGGAGCAAGGACGACGTGGATCTCTTCGAGATCAACGAGGCCTTCGCGATGGTCACCATGGCGGCGATCGTGCAGCTTGGATTGGACGAGTCGAAGGTGAACGTCTTCGGCGGCGCCTGCGCGCAGGGCCACCCCATCGGCTCCACGGGCAGCCGCATTGTGCTCACGCTGGTGCATGCGCTGCGCCGCCTCGGCAAGACACGCGGTGTTGCCGCGCTCTGCATCGGCGGTGGTGAAGCAACGGCAGTCGCGATCGAGCTGCTCTGATGGCCATCACCCGCAGCGACTGGGACCACGAGGTCGATGTACTGGTCGTCGGCTCCGGCAATGGCGGGATGACAGCCGCGGTCTGCGCCCACGAGATGGGCGCAGGCAAAGTGCTGCTGATCGAGAAGAACAACATGTACGGGGGCACCAGCGCCATCTCGGGCGGTGGTGTGTGGGTGCCCTGCAACCGTTATGCGCAAGCCGCGGGCGCGCCGGACTCCTACGAGGAGGCGCTGGCCTACGTGCGCGCGGCCGTGCCCGAGGCATCGGTCTCTACCGAGATGATCGAGACCTACCTGCGGGAAGCCCCGCAGATGATCGACTTTCTCCACGAGCGCACCCGCGTGCGCTACCGCACGCTGCCGCAGTACCCCGATTACTACTCGCAGTTCGCGGGTTCGAAGACCGGCCACCGGTCCATGGAACCCGAGCCCCTCGCCAAGTCCGAACTGGGCGACGAGGCGCGCCACCTGATCGACACGCACCACATGATGTGGATGTTCGGCCGCTTTGCTATCACCCAGGAAGAAGCCTGGGACTTCACGGTACAGATCCCCGGCTGGTGGAAGCGCGCGCTGGCGCTCGTTGCCTCCAGCGTCGCGGATCTCCCGTGGTTCCTGCGCTGGGGCCGCTCACGGCGCATCTGCACGGGTTGCGCGGGTATCGCGCGGCTGCGGCTCTCGATGATGGACCGCGATATCCCGCTCTGGCTGCAGACTGCAATGCGGGAACTCATCACTGATGAGACCGGCCGCGTTGTGGGCGTCGTCGCCGAGCGCGACGGACGGCTGATCCGCATCGGCGCCCGCAAGGGCGTGGTGCTGGCGGCCGGCGGTTTCGAGCACAATCAGGAAATGCGCGAGCAGTACCTGCCCAAGCCCACGGACCACCGCTGGAGCGGTGGCGTGCACACAAACACCGGTGACGCCATCCGTGAAGGCATGCGCGTGGGCGCTGCCACCAAACTGATGTCGGACGCCTGGTGGTGCACCACCATCACCGTGCCGGGCGAACCCATGCCGCGCCTCAGCATCATGGAGAAGTCCTACCCCGGCTCCTGCGTGGTGAACGCCGCCGGCCGGCGCTTCACCAACGAATCGCAGAACTACATGGCCTACCAGAAGGAACTCTTCGCCCGCCACAGCGACGAGAACCCCTGCGTGCCCAGCTTCCACGTCTTCGATGCGCGTTTCCGTCGCACCTACATCGTGGGGCCGCTCTACAACAGCCAGATGCGCCCCGACTGGATGGTGCCGCAGCGCTGGTTCGACGAGGGCTTCGTGCACAAGGCGAACACCATCGCCGAGCTCGCCGTGAAAGCGGGCATCGACCCGGCGGGCCTCGAAGACACGATCGCGCGTATGAACGACTTCGCGAAGCGCGGAGGGGATCCCGACTTCGGCCGCGGCGATTCCGAGTACGACCGCTACTACGGCGATCCGCGCGTCTCGCCCAACCCCTGCCTCGCGCCCATCGACCAGGCGCCCTTCTATGCCATGCCCATCGATCCGGGCGATTTCGGCACGCAGGGCGGCTTGGTCACCGATGTGCACGCACGCGTGCAACGGGGCGATGGTTCAACCATTGAAGGGCTGTATGCGATCGGGAACTGCTCGGCAGCGGTGTTGCCCACGTATCCGGGGCCGGGTTCTACGCTGGGGCCGGCGATGACTTTCGGGTATCTCGCTGCACGGCATCTATCAGGCGCCACAGCCCCGTAGGAGCGGGCCATGCCCGCGTCTGCCTCCCGTAGGAGCGGGCCATGCCCGCGACTGCCTCCCGTAGGAGCGGGCCATGCCCGCGACTGCCTCCCGTAGGAGCGGGCCATGCCCGCGTCTGCCTCCCGTAGGAGCGGGCCATGCCCGCGACTCCTGGCGATGTGCCATCCGCAGCCGAAGGCTGCTCACCGGGAGACCCTGCCGCCCGAAGCGCTCGAACCTTTGCTGTACCGTGTACGGACGGCATGCCCGAGACCGTGCAGGTTTGGATGCTCCTGTCGCGCGCATGGCGCGCTCCTACAGGGAAGGACACCTGCGCACCCGGCACAGCCCCAAAACCCCGCAGGAGCGGGCCATGCCCGCGACTGCCTCCCGTAGGAGCGGGTCACGCCCGCGACTGCCTCCCGTAGGAGCGGGCCATGCCCGCGACTGCCTCCCGTAGGAGCGGGCCATGCCCGCGACGCCGACTGCCTCAACGCAGCCGGCGAAAATCCGGCGCGCGCTTCTCGATAAAGGCGTTGATCGCTTCCTGATTCTCCGGGGAGCCGAAGCAGGCTTTCATCCCCTCCTCCTCCACCCGCAGCGCTTCCGCCAGACCTGCTCCGTGCGCGGCAAGCAGCGTGCGTTTGGTCTGCTGCAAGGCGCCCACCGGCCACTGCGCCATCTCGTGAGCCTTCGCGAGGGCGTGGGCCTCCAGTGCCGCATCGGGCAGCACAGCGGTGGCAATGCCCGTCTCCAAGGCTCGCGCGGCGTCGATCCATTCGGCGGTAAAGAGAAGCTCAGCCGCACGACGTGGCCCGATCGCCGCCTGCAGCCGGTAGCTACTGGCAAACTCCGGCACCAGGCCCAGGCTCACGAAGGGAAACCGCATGCGCAACGACTCGCCCACATAGAGCACGTCGCAATGCAAAAGAAGCGTGGCGCCACCGCCTATGGCAATGCCGGCAGCGGCACCGATCAGCGGCTTGTCGAAGGCGCAGACCACACGCGAGCAACGCGCGAAAGGATGATCGGCCCCGGCATCGCTGAATTCGTGCAGATCGGTGCCAGACGAGAAATTCCCGCCCGCGCCGCAGAGCAGCACCACCGCCACACGCGGATCAGCAGAGGCCTCTTCCATCGCGTCGGCAAATGCCGCCCACTGCTCGCGGCTGAAGGCGTTCTTGCGGGCGGGGCGGTTCAGCGTGAGCCGGAGTACGCCGTCGTCCAATTCACGCAGCACCGTCTCGCTCATGGCTACGCCTCAGTCGACGAAACGCGTGGTGTCGGCGAGCGCGGCGCGCGGTACGCGGCAGGCGTTGGCCGGGTGCTCCGTGTCTTCGTAGCCGAAGGAAACACCGAAGATCAGCTTGTGCGAAGCGTCCACGCCCAGCTCCGCGCGCACCAGATCCGCGCCCATGCTGAGCGCCGTCTGCGGGCAGCTCGCGAGGCCATGAGCCGAGAGCGCCAGCATCAGTGTCTGCGAATACATACCGACGTCTGCCGCCTCGCGGATGCCGCACCATTCGGGCATGAACAGGAAAGCCACGTGCGGAGCGTCGAAGAACGTGAAGTTGCGCATGAAGGCCATGCCGCGTGCGGCCTTGTCATCGCGCGCGATGTTCATCGCGGTGTAGAGACGGTTGGCGGCGTCGTACTGGCGCTCCTTGAAGACGCCGTCGTACTTGCCGAGGTAGGGGAAATCCATCGTCGCCTTGCCCGAGCCGAAATCCGCCGGGAACTGCACGCGCAGACGCTCGAGCGTGGCACCGCTCGCCACCACCGTGTACCAGGGCTGGGTGTTGCAGTTAGACGGCGCGAGGTTGGCCAGCCCGAAGATGTGCTCGAGCACGGCACGCGGCACGGGGTCCTTGCGGAAGGCACGCACCGAGCGGCGCGCGGCGGCTGCCTCGTCGAACGACAGAACGGAATGCCCTTGGGCAGCAGCAGTCATCGTGTATCTCCTGTGAGAGCCTCAGCGGCCCTTGAATTCGGCGGGGCGTTTTTCCTTGAAGGCGCGCATGCCCTCTTTCGCGTCTTCCGTGGCGAAGACCGGCCAGCCCACTTCGTCGGACTTCAGCATGGCCTCGGCTTCCGGCAGGCACTCCTCGTGCTCGCGCAGCGACTTCATCACCGCGCGCACGGCAACGGGGCCGTTGCGGCTGATGGCGGCGGCGATCTCCAGCGCGGTCTCGAGGGTCTTGCCCTTGGGCACCACGCGGTTGATCAGGCCCCAGTCGAGCGCTTCCTGCGCCGTCACGTGGCGGCCGGTAAGCAGGATCTCGGCGGCGATGCAGTAAGGAATCTGGCGGCGCAGGCGGATGGTGGAACCCGACATCGGGTAGAGGCCGCGTGCAACTTCGGTGACGCCGAAAGTGGCGTCTTCCGCGCCCACACGGATATCCGTGCCCTGCAGGATCTCGGTGCCGCCGGCAAGCGCATAGCCTTCCACCGCGAGGATCACGGGTTTGAGCGGGCGGTTGTCGCGCAGCAGCGCCTGCCAGTGCAGGTTCGGCACTTCCTTCATGAGCGCCTGGATTTCTTCGGCGTTGTCGGTGCCGCTGGTGCCGGCCTTGAGATCCATGCCCGCGCAGAAAGTGTCGCCACGCGCGGTGAGCACAGCGCAGCGCAGCGTCTCATCGCTGTCCAGTAGCCGCCAGGCGCGGTACATCCCGACCAGCATGGGCGGGTTGAAGGCATTCTTCGCCTCCGGGCGGTTCAGGGTCACGATGAGGACGTGCCCGTCGCGCTCCACGATGCAACTGCTGGTGCTAATATCGAGTGTTTCCATGTGCGTGTTCCCGCTGTGAAGTGATCGCGCCTCAGGCGCGGTAGCTGCCCGAGAGCGCCATTGCGCGCGCTGTCTTGTAATCGGGCTTGCCGTTCACGCCGCGCGGCACCTCGGGCACGAGGTGCAGCTCACGCGGCACCTTGTAACCCGCGATGTGCTTGCGGGCCTCTTCCTGCAGGGCTTCCAGCGTGGGGCGTGAAGTGCCACGCGCCGCGACCACGGCCGTGACTTTCTCTCCCCAACGCTCGTCAGGGGTGGCGACCACCAGCGCGTCGTAGACATCAGCATGTGCTTTGAGCGCTTCCTCGACTTCCTCGGGGAAGATCTTCTCGCCGCCGCTGTTGATGCAGTTCGAGCCGCGGCCGAAGACCGAGATGGAGGCATCGGGTTCCAGGCGCGCCGTGTCACCGGTGAGCAACCAGCGCTTGCCACCGACCATCACGAAAGTACGGGCGGTTTTTTCGGGGTCACCGTAATAGCCGATCGGGATGTGCCCCGAGCGCGCGAAGATGCCCATCTCGCCGGGCTCGGCGAAACGCATCTCTTCCTCGACGATCACGTCCATGAAATCGCTCTTGGGCACGTTGCCGAGGCCCGTGTTGCCGGCCTCGCCCTTGCGCTCGCCGGTGGTGCGACCCATCTGGCCCGACTCGGAGGAGCCGAAGGAGTTCGAGATCATCACGTTGGGGAAATGCCGGCGGAAATCCGCCTGGCGTGCTTCCGAGAACACCGCACCGCCCGAGCCTACCGTGAAGATCGAGGAGAGGTCCCAGCGGCCGGGGTTCGCGTCCAGCGCATCGATCAATGGCATGGCCATCGCATCGCCCACGATGGTCACGGAGTTCACGCGCTCTTTGGCGGCGATGTCCCAGACCTGCTCACCCACCAGCGAGCGGTTGGGGTTCAGTACCAGCTTGCAGCCGGCGAGAAGCTGGATGCAGGCAAACCACCAGCAGGCACCGTGCATGAGCGGCGCGAGCGCCATGCCTGCAACGGGGTACCCTTCCTTCGCGCGGATGGCGATGTCTTCCGGCGCCTGGATGGCACCGGCAGGGTGGAAATGCCCTCCGCCACCCATCGCTGCATAGAACACATCCTTGTGCGGCCACATCACGCCTTTGGGTTTGCCGGTGGTGCCGCCGGTGTAGAGGATGAAGAGATCGTCGTCGGAGCGTTCGCCGAAATCGCGCGCCGGGGAACCCGCCGCCATGGCTTCTTCGAATTTCGCCGTTTCTGCGGGGATGGCCGCATCCGAGCCATCCTCCACGGCGATCAGGAGTTTGAGGCCCGGCGCCGCGTGGCGTACCTTGGCGATGTGCGGCACGAACTCGCGATGGTGGATGCAGGCCACCATGTCGGCGTTGTTGAAGATGTAGGAGAGTTCTTCATCGACGTAGCGGTAGTTCACGTTCACCGGCACGGCGCGCAGCTTGAAGCAGGCGAGCATGCCTTCGATGTAGGCGTTGCTGTTGTACATGTAGAGGCCGACCTTGTCGCCGGCGCCCACACCGCGTTCGCGCATGAAGTTCGCGAGCCGCGTGGCACGCTCCTCCAGCGAGCCGTAGGTCTGACGCTCCTCACCGCAGGCGATGGCCTCGCGTTCGGGAACGGTGTCGGCGACGATCTCGAACAGATCCGCGATATTGAAATGCCGCGCAGTCATGCGTAGGTCACCCGGAAATGGAATCGGTCGAGGATACGCGAGCCCCTTCCGGGCCCGCAAATGAACAAGCGGCAATCGGCAAGGCTCAGAGCTGCGCCTGCATGTTCTGCGCGATGCGCTCGGCAATCCCCCGCGCGCGCGCGGCCTGCGGCCCGCTGAAGCCTTCCTCGAGCGCCGCCCGGAAATGCCCCAGCCACACCCCGAAATCCGCCGGCGTCAGCGGCCGTCTGGCGTGGACGGCGCGGTGGATGTTCATGGTGTGGCGGCGGTAGGCGTCCCCGCCCAGCAGGAGTTTTTCCCAGTAGGCGCAGATGAGCGGCAGGTGGCGGCGGATGTCTATCTCCGCCACCTCCAGGAACACGGGCGCGATCCGGGGATCTGCCAGAAGCCGATCGTAAAACGCGGTGATGAACGCGCGGATCTGCGCGGGGGAATCGAGGTCGGGGAGCGTCACTGCTGCGGCGCAAACCGCCTCAGCGGCCTTTCTTGACATGGCGCATCATCCGCTTGCGCTTGTAGAGCTGGCGCGGCGTGAGCGTGTTGCGCTTGCCGGCGTAGGGATTCTCGCCGGTCACGAACTGCACCCTGAGAGGGGTGCCCACCAGTTTCAGCTGCTTGCGGAACACGTTCTCGAGGTAGCGCTTGTAGTGGTCCGGCACGCTCTCGGTCTGGTTGCCGTGGATCACGATCACGGGCGGGTTGCTGCCGCCGGGGTGCGCGTAACGCAGCTTGATGCGTCGCCCGTTCACCAGCG
>JBILEG010000385.1:0-3827 GCA_044352225.1 Pseudomonadales bacterium
CGTGCGCATTACGTGTCGTTGCAGCTCTGGCAGGCGGGCACGGAAGAGCGCTTCGTGCTTGCGCTGCCGCGAAGCCATGCGGCAGGCTTTCGGCACTGGTTGGTCGGGGCGGCGGCTGCCGCGGTGGGTGTCCCGGTCTGAGGATCCGGGGCATATGACCTCCCGTAGACCGGCCGGCGAGGGCGCCATGCCCCTGCAGAAAGCGGCTCAGAGCTTCTCGCGGTCGTGGAAAACATCCGCCCAGATATCGACCCGGCGGGGATCAAGGCGGGGATGATCCAGCTCGTGCACCTTCACGATCTTCGTGATGGCCAGAAGGATTTCAGGCGGAAAGCC
Source organism: Pseudomonadales bacterium (assembly GCA_044352225.1). GTDB lineage: Bacteria > Pseudomonadota > Gammaproteobacteria > Pseudomonadales > UBA5518 > UBA5518. The sequence continues at coordinate 337 of JBILEG010000385.1, forward strand.
GCGACGTGAACCACCCCGGGTGTCAGTGAAGAGCGTGCCCACGTACATGTAAAAGGCATAACTGCCCCAGGTCTGGATCAGGTGGCGACCGATGTGCGGGAAGCGCTTTTCGATGAGGGGGAACTGCTCCGTGGCGCGGACCTCGATCTCCTCGGGTGCCGGCTCGCAGGGAACCTTCGGGAACTCGTCCAGATGGGCCTGCCGCAATTCCTCGGTGATCGACAACAACTCGAGGAGCTGCTCCATGTCGGACGGGGGCAGGTGCCGAGGCAGGTTGTGGATGTATGTGAAGAGCCCGGGCTCGCCCCACAGCCCGATCACCTGCTCCGTGACGCCCGGGCTCAGGCGATTGAGTTTGCGGAGGATCTCGATGTTTTTCATCGTGCCCGTGGGTCAGGTTGGCGGCGTCTGCAATTCTAGTTATTGCAGGCATGCCTGCAAACCGTTTCCCTACGTGATGTACGGCTTGATACCCCTGAAATGCCCCGGGCGCAACTCCCCGCTCCCGACCACCGCGCAGAGCTTCTCCCACAGAGCGATGTTGCGGGCTGTCTCCGCGGCACCGACGGCGCTCTCCAGCGTTGCCTTGAGCGGCCCCCGCATCTGCTCGAGCTCCGCCTGCACCCTGTCCCGGTACCAGTCATTGCGGTCACGCAGGCTGAGCTGCCCGAACCCTGCGGCCGCGAGCGCCGCGCCGTAGCGCGGAAGCGAGCCCATCCGGAACGACAGACCCTCGGCCTCCATGTAGTCGCGCATCGCGGGCGAGGGCTCGGACTCGTCGACCCGCATCCAGTCGCTCGCCACCAGCAGGCCACCGGGGCGCAACAGGCGGAACATGTCGTGGCACCAGGACTCCTTGTCGGGGATGTGGATCACCGCGTCCTTGCTGAAGATCACATCGAAGGCCGCGTCCGGAAACGGCAGAGGACCCGGCTCGACCTGTTCGAAACGCACGCGCGCCGAGAGGCCGTGCCGCGCGATCAGTTGGCGTGCGTGCTCGAGCACGGGGGCTTCCACATCCACACCCACCACCTCTGCCGCGCCGTAGTCCCGCGCCAGCAGGAGTTCGATGCCCCCTGCCCCGCAGCCCACGTCGAGCACGCGCTTGCCGCGCAGCTCGAGCATGCTCAGCAACTCCGCAACCTCTTCCGCGCCACCCGGAGAGAGAAAACCCTCGCCCCAGATCACGGCAAGCGTGCGGATCATCGTGTCGTCGTATTCGGCGTCGCTCATGCCGGCTCACCACACCTCACGTTTGAAGATGACGCGCTTCGGGCCCTGGAAGGTGCCGAAGGTTGCACGGGCCGTCGGGTCGTCGTTGCCCGAGCCATCCCCGTTCCAGTCGTACTGGAGCCACGGGAGGCCCGCGGTGCCCATGTTCAGCTGCAGGTTGATCTCGCCGGTCTTGCCGCTACCCGGGGCGCTCAGAAGCAGGCCGAACTGCCCGGCAACGGCCGTGCCCGTGAGGGTGGCGGTCGAGGTGCCGGTGCTGATCGGAAAGCTGAGCACGCCGGCCGCGGGCAAACCGGCGGGCGTGCCCGCGCCGAAATCGAGCGCCGTCGAGGGAACCACAGAGCAGACGTCTGCCGTGTTCAGCACGAAGCCGCCGTTGTTGTAGTACTGCGTGTAGAGCGGCACACGCAACGTCGTCAGTTCAGAGCCCATGGCGTTCTCGACGACCAGACGCCCGTAGCGCATGTTCGCACCGCTCAGCCCGGCGATGCTGAAGGTGTCGCAGACACCGTCGTTGGCGCTGTCCAGGCAGATGCCGTCACTGTCTGTCAGGTCTGCCGCCGTGAAGTTCGCCGTCACGCTCGCGGCGAAGGGCGACTCGGGCGCGGCGCGGGTATAGGTGAACGCATCGCCGCCGCTGCCGGAGGCAAGGCTCAGCGTGGCGATCCCGGTGCCACCCGTGCTGCCCGCAATCACCGCAGCGCTACCGTTCACCACGGAAAGGGTGCGGCCACCGCCGGTGGCATCCGCGTAACTGCGCCCGGCCAGCGTGGAACTGAGTTTGAAAAAGCCGGTGGTGGTGTAGTTGGCCGTAGTGGTGCCCTGCGCACTCAGCGCGGTGAGGCTCAGCACCGGCGCCGTGCCGAAATAGAACGGCTGCCCCTGATAGGTGAATGCACCCGCCGAGCAAGCGTTGCTGAAGGCCGGTGCGTTCGCTGCCACACCGAGACGCTTGGGATGGAAGCGCCCCACATACCCCGTGTTGCCGCGGATCTTCGCCGTCTCGGTGGTGCTGAGGCCAAGGTAACTGCCACCCTGCACGGCGCTGATCTCGATGATGCCGGCCTCGTCGTAGCGCATCCCGCTGATGGCGGCCACGCCGTTGCTGAAGGCCGCAACGGGGGATCCGGTGATGCCGGGATGCGTGCCGCCCGCAGGCAGCAGCAGGTTGGAGTTCAGCGTGATCGATGTAGAGGGCGAGAAATTCGGCGTGGTCGCGTTGCCCGAGAGATCGGCGTTGTTGGCGGCATTGGTGTCGCCCGAATCCATGCCATCGGCGATGCCGTCGTTGTTGGTGTCGTCGGCGGCGCTCCAGGCCACGGCACGGGCCGTGCCATTGAAGGTCGTGCCGGCCGCGAGGAACTTGCTACCCGCGGCCGTGCTGGCTGCGGCGTTGCCCGTGACACTGAACTGGTAGGCGAAGGGACGCGAGACGAAGGCATTGCTCGAACCGGCCATGAAGTTCCCCGAGGCCGCGCCGCTCGCAAGCGGCAGCGGATAGCGCGCGTAGAGGCGTGCGCTGCCTGCATCGTTCCAGGTGACGTTGAAGCTCGCCAGACCGCTGCCGTCGAAGGTCATCGTGGTGTTGGTGTAACTGCCCACGCTGCCGGAGGGGTTGCCGGCGATCGTCGTGCTGCTGCCCCCGTTCAGGCTCATCGTGGACGCGCTGCAACTGGCGGGTGAAACGCACTCGTAGCCGAACTGCACAGTGCGCGAACCCTGCAAGGCCGCCACGCAGGCCGTGCTGGAATCGCTGCTCCTGATCGCGCGAATCTGCAGCGACTGCGCCCCGGGCGCGGTGGCGGAAGACTTGCCCGCGATCTGCGTGCCAATGGCATTGGCCACGCCATTGGCGCGGAACTCGAAGCCGGTGGTGGCGAAGGTGATGGAGGGGTCGTCGGTGGCGGCGCTCGCGCTGCCGCCGGTCTCGCTCAAGCCGCCGTCGGCGGCGTTCAGGCTGAGCGTCTCGGCGGTGGTGTCCTGGAAGCCCAGCGTGACCGTGCCGTTGTCGCTCGCACCGAAGGCATAGGTGGCGGCGCCGTCATTGGCGGTGCCATTGGCGAGCGTGCCGCTGCCAGTCACCAGCGTCCAGTCGCCGCGGCCCACCGAGGTGGAGAGCGTTGCCGTGCCGGTGTAGCCGCTGAAGACGCTGTGGTCCGCGTTGTGCGCCGAGAGCGTGACGGCCGAGGCCGTGCAGGTCACGCCCGTGCCGCCGTGGGAGATCTGGAAGTGATCCGGGCCGGCGATGACCGGGCACT
>JBILEG010000386.1:0-3825 GCA_044352225.1 Pseudomonadales bacterium
TTCGCTGCGATCGTCGCTGGTCTCCGGCATCCGCAGCGGCATCGCCGCGGCGCGCAAGGGTTCCGGCGATGTAGTGGCCGAGACCGAGCGCGATCTCCCCATGAAGTGGATGCTGGTGGCGCTGCTGCTATTCGTGATTCCGCTACTGCTGCTTTATCAGGCCATCGTGCACGACTGGCTGGTGAGCGTGCCGATGGCGATCATCATGGTCGTCGCAGGATTCCTCTTCGTCTCGGTCTCTGCCTATCTCGCGGGGCTCGTGGGCTCCTCGAACAACCCTGTCTCGGGTATCACCATCGCCACCATTCTGTTTGCCTCTGCGGTGCTGCTGTTGCTGCTGGGCGCGGATTCGCCCATCGGTGCGGTGGCAGCGATCATGATCGGCGCGGTGGTGTGTTGTGCGGCCGCGGTGGGTGGCGACAACCTGCAGGACTTGAAGGCGGGCTATTTGGTGGGCGCCACGCCGTGGAAGCAGCAGATCATGCTCGGCATCGGGGCCTTCTCGTGCGCGCTGGTGATGGCGCCGGTGCTGAACCTGCTCTCTGCCGCTTATGGCATCGGGCCCGCCACGGCGGAACATCCCAATTCGCTGAACGCGCCGCAGGCGATGCTCATGGCTTCCGTGGCCAAAGGCATGTTCGGTGGAGATTTGCCCTGGGACATGATCGCGCTGGGCGGTGTGCTCGGCGCACTGATCATTGCGGTGGATGCCTGGCTCAAGTCGCGCGGGGCGCACTTCCGCGTGCCGGTGCTGGCGGCGGCCATCGGCATCTACCTCCCGCTGGAACTGATGGTGCCCATTTTTCTTGGCGGTTTGCTGGCGCATCTGGTGGAGCGCAGCCACGGCATCGATCCGCGCGACGAAGCAGCACGCGATCTTGCACACCGCCCCGGCACGCTGTTCTCGGCGGGCCTGATCACCGGCGAGGCCTTGTTGGGCATCGCCATCGCTGTGCCGATCGTGATGAGCGGCAGGCCTGATGTTCTGGCGCTGCCCGCCGGTTGGCATGTGGGGCAGGGCGGTGGCCTGCTGGTGCTGGGTGTTGTGGCCTTCCTGCTCTATCGGGTGGCGGCACGGCGCGCCGTCTGAGGCGTCGTATCCCGCGGGAGATGCGTCAGCGTGCGCAAAGAGGTTTTGGTGTGGTTGGCCGTGGCTGTGCCGGTGTCCTCGCTGTTGCTGATCGCGCGGTATTACCGCGATTTGATCAGGGGGGCGGACGGGGAGTTGTAGCAGCCCTCAGGCGGCCTGCTCCGGGGTGAAGGGGCGGATTTTCTCCAGATCGTTGCCGATGCTGTCCTTGGCGCACTCGGTGTCGTATCGCGCCTGGCCTCTCAGCCAGTAGCCCTCCGAGAGACCGAAAAAGCGGCACAGACGCAGATCGGTGTCGGCGCTGATGCCACGGCGCCCGGCGACGATTTCACCGATGCGCTGTGCGGGTACGCCGATTTCCTTGGCCAGGCGGTAATTGCTGATGCCCAGCGGCGTCAGGAAATCTTCCTTGAGCACTTCTCCGGGATGGATAGGGGGCAGTTTTTTGGCCATTGCGTTCACCTGTTTCAGTGGTAGTCCACGATCTCTACCTCTTGCGGGCCATCCTTGGTCCAGACAAAGCAGATCCTGCAGCCCGGCAGCCCATTCCAGTTGTTCCAGTTTGCGCCTGGCGACCGACTGGATGCCGGCGAACCGGCCAGCGCGTTCACGGTTGAACAGGGCCTCGGTGACATTGCATGCAAAGGACTGAATTGCCATGAAGCGATAGTAACGTAGCGCGTTATTAGAGTGTCAATGTGGACGGACGTTTGTGGCCGGACGTTTGGGGAATCCCCCAACCGTCCGGTCTCAGGGAACCTCGCCTGCGCGCACGTCCGCAGCCCGCGCGCGAATCCGCGCGCGTTCATCCTCGTCCACCCGCGCGAGATTTCGCACCTGCATCACCGTGCGCGGGTTGGCGGCCAGCGCCTGTTCGTGGCGCAGCAGGAAGTCCCAGTAGAGCGTGGTGAAAGGACAGGCCTTGTCGCCGCTGCGCTCCGCCGGCCGGTAGGGGCAACGCGAGCAGAGACTGCCGGCGCTCATGCGCTCGATGTACTTGCCGCTCGCAATGTAGGGCTTGCTTGCCATCAGCCCGCCGTCTGCGGCCTGGCTCATGCCGAGCGTGTTGGGTAGTTCCACCCACTCCACCGCGTCGACGTACACCGCGAGGTACCACGCGTGTACCTCCTTGGGATCGACGCCCAGCAGCAGCGCATAGAGCCCTGTCACCATCAGGCGCTGGATGTGGTGCGCGTAGCCGTGCGTGAGCGTTTGCCCGATTGCATCGGCCATGCAGGCCATGCGCGTGTCGCCGGTCCAGTAGAACGCGGGCAGGGATTCGTGAGCGTCGAGGCTGTTCCGTTCCAGATACGCTGGCATCTGTGTCCAGTAGATGCCGCGCACGTATTCACGCCAGCCGAGGATCTGGCGGATGAAACCCTCGGCGCTTGCGATGGGCACAGCGCCTTTGCGCCACGCGTTTTCTGCCGCACTCACGACTTCGCGCGGGGAGAGCAGCTTGCAGTTAAGCGCGGCCGAGATGTGTGCGTGCCACAGCCAGGGCTCGCCGGGCCAGAGCGCATCCTGCCAGCGGCCGAAGTGCGGCAGACGATCCCGCACGAAGGCGTCCAGCGCACGCAGCGCGTCTTCGCGGCTCACGGGCCAGCCGAAGTTGTCCAGCGTGCCGGGGTGTGAGGCGAAGCGGGAATTGACCAGCGCGATCACCTCCCGCGTGATCGCATCGGGCGCCACGCGCAGCGGTTTTGGCACATCAACCGGACCGGAACGGCCGAAGTTCTCGCGGTTGTCGGCGTCGAAGTTCCACTGTCCGCCTGCGGGATCGTTGCCGTCCATCAGCACGCCATGGCGGCGGCGCATCTCGCGATAGAAGTACTCCATGCGCAGTTGCTTGCGCCCCGCGGCATGAGCCGAGAAATCCCGCACGGTGCTGAAAAAATGGCGGTCGTCGCGCAGGTCGAGCGGCAGGCCGGCTTGGGCTGCCACCTCGCGCAGCGCCTGCAGCACGCGCCAGTCTCCGGGGGCGGTAAGCACCAGTGCCGAGGGGCGCAGCCGCGCGATGTCACGCGCCAGAACGCCTGCGAGCGTGCCCGGGTTGGAGGGCTCGTCCAGGTGGGTGTAATGCAGTGTCCGACCTTTTGCCCGCAACGCCTGCGCGAAGTGCCGCATGGCCGAGAGGAAGAACGCCGTGCGCTGCTTGCTGGAGGGCACGTGGGTGGATTCTTCCGCCACCTCGGCCATCCACACCGCATCTTGCGCCAGATCGAAACCGTCGAAGCAGGCGGCGTCCATGTCCAACTGGTCTCCCAGCACGATCACGAGGTGGCGCAGGGGTTCAGCGCTCATCGTTGCGGCCGTCATGGTGAGGCGTGTTCCCGCTGCTGTGGTTCCGAGTGGCGTCTGTGCCGCCGCGCGGGCGCTGCTTGCGGCAGGCCTCCGAGCAGTACAGCACCTGCTCCCAATTGCGCGCCCAGGCTCGGCGCCACGTCATCGTGCGGCCGCAGACGGCGCAGGGCTTGGAGGGGAGGGAAGACTTGTTGCCTTTCCAGCTGCTGGAGTGATTGCGGTGAGATGAAGTATTCATGCCGTGTAGGTACGGAGCGGAGGAGGGTATGGTTCCCTCGATCGCCAGAGACCCTGCCCATGGCTGCAAGAGCTCGCCTTACGCGTGACGGCAGCATCGGCGGTCGCGGGCATGGCCCGCTCCTACAGGGTCGTGACGAAGCGTGCGATGCGTGCCAGAGCGGTCGCGGGCATGGCCCGCTCCTACGGGGTCG
>JBILEG010000180.1:0-6847 GCA_044352225.1 Pseudomonadales bacterium
GCTTCGGCGAGCCCAGGTTGAAGGGGCCGCCCGCAAGCATGTGAGCGCTTACTTCCACCTCGAGCAAGCGTTCGCCTAGCTCCTTGCTCTGTTTGGCCAGCAGTTGGGCATCCACCAACGCCCCTTGGCGCTCCAGCCGCGAGAGCACCGGCACCAGCGGCATCTCGATCTCACGGAACACCCGCTCCAGCGCTGGCTGGGCCTCGAGTTGCGGCCAGAGTGTGCGGTGCAGGCGCAGCGTGATGTCGGCGTCCTCGGCCGCGTAACGGGCGGCGTCCTCCAGCTTCACCTGTGAGAAGCCGATCTGCTTGGCGCCCTTGCCCGCCACCTCCTCGTAGGGAATGGTGCGGTAGCCGAGGTGCTTCTGGGCCAGCGAATCCATGTCGTGGCGCGAGCCCACCGAGTCGAGCACATAGGACTCGAGCATGGTGTCGAAGGTGATGCCTTGCAGCTCGATACCGTGGTTCAGCAGCACGCTGCGGTCGTACTTCAGGTTCTGGCCCACCTTGGGCAACGCGGGGGATTCGAGCAGCGGGCGGAGCGCGCCCAGTACCTCGGCCTCGCTCAACTGCTCGGGTGCGCCGAGGTAGTCGTGCGCGATCGGGATGTAGGCCGCCTTCCCGGGCTCCACGGAGAGCGAAATGCCCACGAGCCGCGCCTGCATGTAATCGAGGCTGGTGGTCTCGGTGTCCACCGACAGGAGCGCGGCCCGGCCCGCGGCCTCCACCCAGCGCGCCAGCGCGGCGCTGTCCAGCACGAGCTCGTAGTCTCCGGCAACGGCTTGCTCAGGCGCGGCCTCGGGAGGTATTTGCGCAGCCTCCGCCGGCCCGCCTTGACGCTCGAGTTCCTCGCGCCAGCTGTTGAACTCGAGTTCGCGGTAGAGCTTCTGCAGCGCTGCACGATCGGGCTCGGCGGGTACCAGCGAGTGTTCGACGGGATCGAGGGGCACATCGGTGCGGATGGTCGCCAGCTCGCGCGAGAGATAGGCCTTGTCGCGCTCGCTCTCGAGCTTGGCGCGCACGCTGGCCGCGCCGCGCAGCCCCGTCATGCCAGCCACTGCGTCCAGGTCGGCATACAAGCCTTCAAGACTGCCGAAGCGCTGCAGCAGCGCGAGCGCGGTTTTCTCGCCCACGCCGGGCACGCCCGGGATGTTGTCGGTCTTGTCGCCCATCAACGCGAGCAGATCGATGATCTGTGCCGGCGTGACGCCGAACTTCTGCACCACGCCGGCCGCGTCAAGGCGCGTGTCGTTCATGGTGTTGATCAGTGTGACGTGGTCATCGACCAACTGCGCGAGATCCTTGTCGCCGGTGGAGACCAGCACGGCGCGGCCCTCGCGCGCGGCCTGTACGGCAAGCGTACCGATCACGTCGTCGGCCTCGACGCCCGGCACGCAGAGAAGCGGCAGGCCGAGCGCACGCACCAGCGCGTGCAAGGGTTCCACCTGCGCACGGAGGTCTTCCGGCATCGGCGGACGATGGGCCTTGTAGCCCTCGAACAGATCCTCGCGGAAGGTCTTGCCCTTGGCGTCGAAGACCACCACCACCGGCGTGCCCGGATACTGCTGGCAGAGCTTGCGCAGCATCGCCACCACGCCGCGCACCGCGCCGGTGGGCTGGCCGCTCGTCGTGGAGAGCGGCGGCAGTGCATGGAAGGCGCGGTAGAGGTAAGAGGATCCATCGACGAGGATCATGGCCGGCGCGGACGCGCTCATGGACGGTCTCCGGAAATCGGGGGTTCAGGCGCGAGGCAGCGCTGCACATCGGCCGCAAAACGCTCCAGGAAAGCATCGAAAGTACGGGACGTGCGAGCCAGAGGATCGACCTCCACCGCCTGCAGGCCGAGGTCGCGCGACAGGCTCTCTGCGAGGGCGACATTGTCGCCATGTTCCTGCAACAGGCAACGGGCGCCGCTTTCACGGCCCGCTTTCCGGAGCGCGAGCAGCGAGCGGGCGCCTGGCTGGCGCTCGTGATCGCCAGGAAGCGCAGCGACCTGGCGCAGGCCGTAGCGCACGACGAAAGGCCGGTAGCCATCATGCAGCGCGAGGAAGGGAACCGTACGCAGCGGTGCCAGCGCGGCCGCGGTCCGGGTCTCACGCTCGCGAAGGCTGGCCTCGAAAGCCGAGAGGCGTTCTGCGGCCTCATCTTTTGCCAGGAGTCCACGCTCCACGAGCGCGGCCGAGAGGCGCTGGGCCATCGCGATCGCGGCGCGTGGATCGAGCCAGACATGCGGGTCCGTGATAGCAGCGGGCAGCAGTGCAAGCGATGGCGCGGCGTTGCGCTGCAGCAGCTCTGCCAGCGGGCGCTCCAGCGCGGGCCCCATCCAGATCACGAGCTGTGCGCTCGCCAGTGCGGCGCGCTCGGAGGGGCGCAGCATGAAATCGTGCGGCGATGCCGAGGCCGAGAGCAGCACGCGGCTCTCCACAGCCCCGCCCGCGAGGGCCTCGACCATCAGGCCAAGCGGGTGGATGCTGGAGACCACCACCGCGCGCTGTGCCAGAGCGGGCGCTGCCAGCAGCACGCAAACGAGCAACGTGCCGGCGTGCAAAGGCCATCGACCGGCGCGGGCAGAACTGCGGGAGTGTGTCATCAGCGATGAACCGTGAATGCAATCCGTATACTCTAGCCCGATGAGTCAAGCCCCAGCGACCACGATCTCCACTGCGCGCAACACACCCGCGAGCGGTGCTTCGCAGGCCTGCAGATGAGCCGGCCCTTCCTGCTCGAAGCGCGGGACGTGTCTTTCCGTGCGGGTTCGCATCTGATACTCGAGCACGTCTCGCTGCGCCTGCATGAGGAAGAGATCCTCACCCTGATCGGCCCCAATGGCGCAGGAAAGACGAGCCTTTTGAAGATCCTGATCGGGTTGGCGCAGCCGAGCTCCGGCAGTGTGTGGCGCCGCGAGGGGCTGCGCGTCGGGTACATGCCGCAGAAGCTGCAGATCGACGCCGCGCTGCCGCTCACAGCGGGACGCTTCCTGCAGGTGGCAGAGCGCGACATGACGCGCGTGCGTGCCGTCGCCTTCGAGGTGGGCGTGGAGGCTCTGCTGAAGACGCCGATCACGGCCGTCTCGGGCGGTGAGTTGCAGCGCCTGCTGCTGGCGCGCGCACTGCTGCGCGACCCCGAGTTGCTGCTGCTCGACGAACCCGTGCAAGGCGTGGACATCGCCGGGCAGGCTGAGCTTTATGCGCTGATCCGCGAGGTGCGCTCGCGGCATCGCTGCGCGGTGCTGATGATCTCGCACGATCTGCACGTGGTGATGGCCTCCACCGACACGGTGCTCTGCCTGAACCGTCATGTCTGCTGCGCAGGACGGCCCGAAGTGGTGAGCAACGACCCGGCTTACCTGCAGCTCTTCGGGCGCCAGGCCGCCGAGCAGATCGCCGTCTACACCCATCATCACGACCACGCGCACGATATGCACGGCAACGTGATCGGGGAGCACCATCACCATGGATGAGCTGCTGTGGCGGGCAGCGGCGGCCGGTGTTGGCGTCGCGGGGCTTTCCGGTGCACTGGGCTGTTTTCTGGTGTGGCGGCGCATGGCGTTTTTCGGCGATACGCTCTCGCATGCGGCACTGCTCGGGGTTGCCTTGGGCATTGTGCTGAACATCACGGCGCCGGTGGCGGCGCTCGGCGTCTGCCTTGGCGTGGCGGGGCTGTTCGCCTGGCTGGAGCGACGGGCGAACGTGGCCTCCGACACCTTGCTCGCGGTGATCGCTCACGGCTCCCTTGCGGCGGGCGTGATCGCCGTGTCGCTGTTGCCGCCACGCGGCGGCAGTCTGGAGTCGCTGCTTTTCGGCGAGTTGCTCGCCGTGGGAGACGCGCAGCTTCAGCTGATTTCCGGCGTCGGTCTGGTGGTGGCGCTGATCGCAGCGCGCTACTGGAGAGACTGGCTCGCGATCGCGGTGGACGAGGATCTGGCGCGTATCGAGGGCGTGGCGGTGGAGCGCGCGAGGCTTCTGCAGTTGCTTTGCATCGCTGCGCTGATCGGAGTGGCGATGAACGTGGTGGGCGTGCTGCTCGTGACCGCGCTCCTGATCGTGCCACCGGCTGCAGCGCGGGCTCTGTCGCGCTCCCCCGAGCAGATGGCAGCGCTCGGTGCGGTGCTTGGCGCGCTTGCGGTGCTGGCGGGCTTGTGGCTCTCGCTGGAGGCAGACACGCCGGCGGGGCCATCAGTGGTGGCAGGCGCCTGCGTGCTGTTCGCGCTCTGCCACGGAGCGGCTGCGCTTCGGCAGCGCTAGCAGCTCAGGGACGCGAGCGCATCACCTCGAGCAACTCCGTCAGCTTCGCCACGTCGAAGGGTGGTGTGACGAAGCCCGCGAACTGTCCACGCGGGTCGATGAGTGCCAGATTCGAGCCGTGATCCACGGTATAGCCGCCGTCCGGCAGCAGGCTCTTGCGGAAGGGCGTGTTCAGGTCCGTTGAAAAACGGTGCACGTCCAGAAACTCGCCGGTCAGGCCCGTGAAGCTCGGGCTGAAATGCGCGACATAGGGTTTGAGCTGTGCGGGCGTGTCACGCGCGGGATCCACCGAGGACAGATAGAACGCCACCGGCAGGCGCTGGCCTTGCGCGGGCTTCAGGGCGTCCTGCACCTGTCTCAGCAACGAGAGCGTGGTCGGGCAGACATCCGGACAGTGGGTGAACCCGAAGAACACCACACTCCATTTTCCCTGAAAGGTGCTGCCATCAAACGGCCGCCCCTCCTGGTCGATCAACCGCGGCGCCTGGAACTGCCGCGGCGCTTCGAAGATCACGGCATTGCGCGTGCGCAGCCAGCCCGCGTCGAGCTGCGAGGGGTTGATGAACTGCCGCACGAACAGAGAGAGCATCAGTGCTATCACGCCCGCGAGCGCGAAAGCGGTGTAGCGGACGTTGCGCTTCTGTGCAGCGGATACAGCCATGCGCTGGCAACCTCAGAAGGGATAGGCGATGGAGAGCGGGTTCGGGAAGAGCCAGTGGTCGACCAACATGATCACGAACAGCGCCATCAGGTACACGATGGAATAGCGGAAAGTTTCCATCGGGGCGCGGCGGTCTTTGCCGATCATCAGAAGAATCGCCCAATAGATGAACCCGCCCCCCAGCGCTAACGCTCCCAGCAGATAGAGCGGGCCGCTCATGCCGGTGGCGAAAGGCAGGATGGTCGAGGCGAACATGAGCAGCGTGTACAACAGGATGTGCAGAGCGGTGTATTCGTTGCCGTGCGTCACCGGCAGCATGGGAATATCGACCTTGGCGTACTCCTCCCGGCGGTGTATCGCCAACGCCCAGAAGTGCGGCGGCGTCCAGGCGAAGATGATCAGCACCAGCAGCAGCCCGTAGCCGTGGATATCGTTGGTGACGGCGGTCCAGCCGAGCAGCGGTGGGGCCGCGCCCGCTAGGCCGCCGATAACGATGTTCTGGGGCGTGGCACGCTTCAGGAAGTAGGTGTAGATGAACGCGTAGCCGATCAGGGAAGCGAAGGTGAGCCAGGCTGTAAGCACGTTCACCAACAGAATCAGGATGGCCATGCCCAGCAAGCCGATCACCACGGCGAAGATAATAGCCTGAGCTGTACTGACGCGGCCCTGAGCGATGGGACGGTTGCGGGTACGCGCCATGACGGCGTCGATGCGCTGGTCCACCACGTGGTTGATAGCCGCCGCGGAGCCAGCGCAGAGCGCGATGCCGAGATTGCCAAACAGGAGCACGTCCCATGGCACCAATCCGGGGGTAGCAAGGAACATCCCGACCACCGCGGTCAGGATCATCAGCAGCACCACCTTCGGCTTGCAGAGCTCGAGGTAGTCGCGCCAGCTCGCGCGGGCGTCTGCGATCAGTTCCATGGTGCCAGTGGTCCTCGGTAGGGCAGCCGCATTGTAGCGGATTGCCGGGGCTAGTCCGGTGAATTGCGGAGCAGGAAACGCAGGTCGTCCGTAATGGCGCGACCCGGATGAGTCGGCAGGTAATACATCATCACGAAGCCGCGTTTGTCGACGAGATACATCGCGCCAGCCGTGAGAGGGTCCGGGTCGGAGGGGGCGTTGACGAGCAAGCCGCGCAAAGCAGCCTCCGGAGCACGCAGCACCGTGAGGCCTTGCTGTTCAGAGGCGAGCCAAGCGGCTGTATCGGGGGTGACGGTATCGGCGGTATCGAGGTAATAGCGCTTCACACGCCCCTGGTCACGGCCCAGCGTGCGGTGCACCTGTCTGGCCAGCACCAGACGCTCCCGGCAGACACTACTGCAGTCGGCACCGCCGGCAACCACGATCCCCCAGCTCGCGCCATCGGTGGCATAGCTCCAGGGAGCGCCAGCGGTGCTCGTCAGCGCAAGCTCATCGATCTGGCGGGCGGGCTGAAGCAGCACGCCCTTGTTGATCGTCGTTTTGGGAATGCCGATGCCGGTCAGGTAGACGAGCGTCGCCAGCCCTACGGCCAGTACCGGCGCAAGGAACATCAGAGCCAGCTTCAGGCGTGGATGTGACACCTGGGCGGGGACGCCCGGAGCGGGAGGATTCATGACTGCCTTGCCTTTTTTCGATGGGCCGCCAGCCAGGCCCGGATATTGGTTCCACCGGTTACGAACACGACGAGCAGTGCGATCGCCATCAGGAACCATTGCGCGGCATATGCCCGGTGACGATCGGGATCCATGTTGACCGTCGGCCAGTCGGCATTCGTTACGCCCGGCTGTTCCGGATTTAGCCTGACCACGAACGGAAACGCCTCGAGTCCCGCAAGACGCGCCAGGTCCGGCACGTTCACGGCCTGTACAACGGTGGGCCAACTCGGGGTCGCGTGTGTGTCAGGCAGCGCTGCCGAGGCTGGCACATGTATTCGACCTTGCAGGCGAAGATGCTCGCCC
>JBILEG010000561.1:0-6088 GCA_044352225.1 Pseudomonadales bacterium
GCCCGGAGTCTCGAATGTCGGTAGTTCCTCCCGGGTAGGCGGAGCCTTGATCCATCCACGATTGACGATGACGGTGATTCCCTTCGCATCTCTGAAGGGCATCAGGAGTTCATATCCCACCTGCCCCTGCAAGATCCGGTTGTCCAGCAGGAAGGCGCGCTCGGCAAGGTAACGGCCTTCGAGAAGCACGCGCTTGTCGTCAAGGCCGCTGCCCGCCGAAGGGTCCATCTTGTCGATGGAAACGGGAGGGGCCAGGCGGCGCGTTTGCGCGAGACGCAGGGCGTCCTCCTTTTCGACTGCGCGGGCCAGTTGCCAGAAGCCCAGCGTTATCAGCAGTGGCAGCGAGACGATGACCAGTGCCGCAAAACGCAGGTTGCAGCGTAAACGCAGCGGGATTCGTTCCGATCCGGACGCTCCGGGCGGCTGCCTGACAGGCATCGGTTACACTCCCCTTACAGCACTCTCAGGGAACGGGCGCCATGTGGATCAAGCCAACGATCGTGATTCTGCTCGTGATGCTGCTGATCAGCCTTGGCACCAGCTTCTACTTTCTGATCAAGGACCAGGGGCGCACGAACCGGACGCTGCACGGATTGGGGGTGCGCGTGAGCCTTGCAGCGGCGTTGGTTGGAGTGATTGCCTACGGCGCCTACACCGGCCAGCTGCGATCCCATGCTCCTTGGTCGGCTGCGATGGCAGCGAAACAGGCCCCTGCTCAGCCTGAGCCCAAACCCTGAGCTGTGGACTCAGGACTCTGCCGCGGACACCCTGATGCTCAAAAAGGCGCGGCCCCTTGAGCAGCGCCGTTCCTCCTCAGAGGATGTAAACGAAGAGGAACAGGCATATCCAGACTACGTCCACGAAGTGCCAGTACCAGGACGCCGCCTCGAAGCCAAAGTGATCATCCGGAGTGAAATGGCCTTTGGTGGTCGCCCGGAAGAACATCACCGTCAACATCACCGCGCCAAGGCACACGTGGAAACCGTGAAAGCCCGTGAGCAAAAAGAAGGTGGAACCGTAAATACCCGAGGCAAGTGTCAGACCCAGCTCAGTGTAAGCGTGATAGTACTCATAGGCCTGAAAGCCCACGAAGATGAAACCCAGTGCCAGCGTGATCATGAGCCAGAGGGTCAGAGCGCTGCGCTTGCCCGCCTTTAGTGCAGTGTGAGCAAAGTGGACCGTGACGCTTGATGCTACAAGCAGGGCGGTGTTCAGCAGGGGAATACCCGACCACGCCACGATCTCTTGCGGCCCTTGGAAGGCGCCCGTGCTGATCTGTTGACCGCCGGCGGCAGCGAGGGCCTGGCTCGGGGTGGTCATCAGCGGCCAGGAGGCCTGGAAGCCAGACCAGATTTCATTCGTCAGGCCTTTATCGCCCTCGCCACCCAACCACGGCACCGCGAGAAGGCGCACGTAGGCGAGCGCAAAAAAGAAAGCGAAGAAGAACATCACTTCCGAGAAGATGAACCACTGCATGCCCATTACGTAGGAACGCTTGAGCTGCGGGCTGTTCAGGCCGGCCATGTTCTCGCGGATGGTGGCGGCGAACCACTGCCAGAGGACAAAAATGAAAAAGGCGAATCCTACCGGCATAAGCCAGGACATCCCGCCGGTGCCAAGTTTGTGGTGCACCAGCGTGTTGGCCAAGCCGAGGATGAAGCAGCCAAGCCCTACCGTCGCGAAGACGGGCAGCTTGCTGCTCTCGGGGACGTAATAGGTCTCGTGACCACCCGAGGATCCGTGTGCCATGTGTTGTGTCTCCCTTGCTCTGCTGGCCCGCTGTGCGGCCGCCTGTTGTGGTGCTCAGTTCGCCATGCCGACACGTTTTTCGGCAGTGGCAACGCTACCCGTGACATCGAAAAGAGTGTACGAGAGCGTGATGGTGCGTATGTCGTCCGGCAGCGCCTGATCTATGACGAACTGCAGGGGCATGTCTCGCTCATCCCCTGCATTCAACGGTTGCTGACGGAAGCAGAAACACTCGGTCTTGTGCAGGAAGGGTGCTGCCTCCGGCGGCGAGACGCTCGGAATTGCCTGCGCCACCATCGTGCGGTGAGCGGGGTTACGCACGTAGTAGGACGTGTTGGCCATCGAACCCGGGTTCACTCGCATCTCGAACTGCTGCGGGCGGAAGTCCCAGGACATGCCACCGTCGTTGTTGGCGAGGAACTGTATGGTGACAGTACGCGTGACATCCGCAGCCGAGGAACCGGGCGTGATCTGCGCCTGTGTGTTGATGGTCTCACGGCTGACGCCGAGGACTTTACACATCACGTCGTAGAGCGGCACCAGCGCAAAGCCGAAGCCGAACATGCCCACGGCAACCGCACCCAGGCGCAGGGCGATGTTGCGTGTCGAGGACGTGGGCATGGCGAGCCTCTTTCCTTTACCGGACCTGCGGCGGCACGGAGAAGGTGTGGTAGGGCGCCGGCGAGGCAACCGTCCACTCCAGACCGTTGGCACCATCCCATACCTGATCGGTGGCTTTCTTGCCGCCTTTGATGCACTTGATCACCACGACCACGAAGATCAGCTGCGAGAAACCGGTGATGAAGGCACCGATGGTCGACAGCATGTTGTAGTCAGCGAACTGGAGCGCATAGTCGGGGATACGGCGCGGCATGCCTGCCAGGCCTACGAAGTGCATCGGGAAGAAAGCCGTGTTCACGCCGATGAACGTCAGCCAGAAGTGCGTCTTGGCCAGCGTTTCGTCGTACATGTGGCCAGTCCACTTGGGTAACCAGTAGTAGACGCCACAGTAGATCGCGAACAGCGCTCCTTGCACCAACACGTAGTGGAAGTGCGCGACGACGAAGTAGGTGTCGTGATACTGGAAGTCGAGCGGCGCAAGCGAAAGCATCACACCCGACAGCCCACCGATGGTGAACAGGATGATGAAGGCGATCGCAAAGAGCATGGGGGTCTCGAATGTCATCGAGCCCTTGAACATCGTCGTCACCCAGTTGAAGACCTTCACGCCCGTGGGCACGGCGATCAGCATGGTGGCGTACATGAAGAAGAGCTCACCGGCGATCGGCATGCCCACCGTGTACATGTGGTGCGCCCAGACGATGAAGCTCAGGAAGGCGATGGATGCCGTTGCGTACACCATCGAGCTGTAACCGAACAGCGGCTTGCGGGCGAAGGTGGGCAGCACCTCGCTCACCACACCGAAGGCCGGCAGGATCATGATGTACACCTCGGGGTGTCCGAAGAACCAGAACACGTGCTGGAAGAGCACGGGGTCGCCACCACCGGCCGCGCTGAAGAAGCTGGTGCCGAAGTGGATGTCGAAGAGCATCATCGTGACCACGCCGGCGAGCACGGGCATGACCGCGATAAGCAGGAAGGCCGTGATGAACCAGGTCCAGACGAACATCGGCATCTTCATGTACGTCATGCCGGGGGCACGCATGTTCATGATCGTGGCGATGATATTGATGGACCCCATGATGGAGGACATACCCATCAGGTGTACCGCGAAGATGAAATAGGTGACCGACGGCGGAGCGTAAGTCGTGGACAGCGGCGCGTAGAAGGTCCAGCCGAAGTTCGGAGCCCCGCCGTCCATCAACAGCGTCGCAGCCAGCATGGTGAAGGCGAAGGGGAGGATCCAGAAGCTCCAGTTGTTCATCCGCGGCAGCGCCATATCAGGCGCGCCGATCATCAGCGGAACCATCCAGTTCGCAAGGCCAACCCACGCCGGCATGATGGCGCCGAACACCATCACGAGACCGTGCATGGTGGTCATCTGGTTGAAGAACTCCGGCTTGACGATCTGCAGCCCGGGCTGGAACAGCTCCGAACGGATCACCAGCGCGAAGGTTCCGCCCAGCAGGAACATCGCGAAGCTGAACCACAGGTACATCGAGCCGATGTCCTTGTGGTTGGTGGTGAACAGCCAGCGCGTCAGGCCCTTCGCAGGTCCGTGATGATCTGCACCCATGGTGTTACTCCCCGTTCACTTGCCTTTCTTGAAATTTGCGACGTCGATGGGCTGCAGTATGTCGCCCACGTTGTTGCCCCATGCATTCCGCTCGTAGGTGATCACGGCGGCCATGTCGACCTCACTCAGCTGTGCGCCGAAAGCGGCCATTGCCGAACCGGCCTTGCCATGCACCACGATATCGAGGTGGCCTTCCATCGGGCCCATCGCGAGAGCACTGCCCTTGAGCGCAGGAAATGCGCCCGGGATACCCTCTCCGTTCGGTTGATGGCAGGAGGCGCAGGCTTTTTCGTACACGCTTTTGCCACGCTCCATGGATTGCTCCATGGTGAAGATCTGGGACATCAGCTCGCGCTCCTTGACAGCCTCTTCCTTGCGAGTGGCGAGCCAGCTGTTGAACTCGTCCTGCGGGAGGACGCGTACGACGATCGGCATGAACCCGTGGTCTTTGCCGCACAGTTCGGTGCACTGCCCCCGGTAGACGCCCGGCTCGGGCACCATCGTCCAGGTTTCGTTCACGAAGCCCGGGATGGCGTCTCTCTTGACCGAGAAATCGGGCATCCACCACGAGTGAATGACATCTGCAGCCGTCACCAGGAACCGGACTTTCTGTCCCGCAGGAATGACCAAGGGCTCATCGACATCGAGGAGGTAGTTCTCTCCCTTCGCCGCAAGGTTGTTGATCTCGTCGCGGGGTGTCCGCAGGCTGGAGAAGAACTCGACCCCGTCTTTGGGATAGGAGTACTTCCACTTCCACTGGTAGCCGGTGATGCGAATGTCGAGCGCGGCGTCATCGGTGTCATAGATGTCAGTCAGCGTCTTGGTGGCGGGGATAGCCATGAAGAGCAGGATGACGAAGGGGGCAACCGTCCAGGCAATCTCGAGTTTGGTGCTCTCGTGGAAGTGGGAGGCAACCGCACCCTTCGATTTGCGATGGGCGAAAATGGAATAGAACATCACGCCAAAGACCACCACGCCGATGGCGACGCAGATCCACAGCGAGAACATGTGGAGGTCGTAAACGCGATGGCTGATGTCTGTCACGCCGAGTCGCATGTTCACATCAGAGCGGGCTGCCTGCTCGGCGGTGGCCAATGTCGACTGCATGAAGAGGGCAGCCGTAGCGATGGCACCGGCCAAGAGGCGGCGTCGTTGTTGGGCTCGCAGCATGTCTCCAAAACTCCGGTCTGGTTGACACCGCTTCCCGCGGCGGGGGGCACAACTCTTGCTGCAGGCGCAACAAGGCGGGCGAAGTATAACAACGGTTTTGGAAGTGCGACACCTTGCCGCAGACCAAACCGAACCTTCTGTAGAAACGCGTTGCCGTACTCGAACGCGCAGGCGATTTCAGTGCTGTCGCGGGTCGATGATTCTCACGCTCTGAGCCTGTTCTACGGCTTCGCCGAGCCCGCGGTTCTGCGGATCGCTGGCATTTCCTGCAGCACGGTCCTGCGCGTCCGTGAAGCCGCAGTCAACACATGTGCAGACACGTTGGCCATCGCGCTCGGAGAGGGCGAGTGTGTCTACAGCCTCGCAGCTCGGGCAACGCGCACCGGCGATGAATCGGCGCAATGTTTTCATGGCGTCACTCCGGTCAGGTCGAGCTCCATGAACACCGCCCCCTCCAACGGGTTGTGGCAATAGGCTTCGCAAGGCCGGAAGCCCAGATCGCGATAAAGAAGGTTGGCGGCACGCAGCCGCTCGAGCGTGTCGAGGCGCATACGCGCATAGCCCGCACCGCGGGCTGCATCGATGATGGCACGGGCAAGCGCCCGCCCGAGGCCCGCACCACGCCAGGATTGGGACACATAAAGACGCTTCATTTCGCAGACCCCTTCAGTGAGCGGCCGGAGGGCCAC
The DNA here is from genome assembly GCA_044352225.1 of Pseudomonadales bacterium. Classification (GTDB taxonomy): domain Bacteria; phylum Pseudomonadota; class Gammaproteobacteria; order Pseudomonadales; family UBA5518; genus UBA5518. The sequence goes on from JBILEG010000561.1 coordinate 5,806, forward strand.
GCAGGCGATCGCTTCACCCGCGGACTCGGCGAGCAGCAACTCACCGCTTGGCGGCGCATACGCTCCGGGAAGTGCGGCCAGTTCAGCCTCGAAATCCTGGAAGCAGAGCTCAACTCCCAGCCAGGCCTGGTAGTCGCGGAAGAGCCGGGCGGCGCTCGCGATACCGGCCGCCTCACGCACGGGGCGGATGCGATAACCGCCGCGAAGGCTCGCGATGACGGGCGCGGTGTCGGGCCGCAGGCCTCTCCATATATGAAAGGATTCGGCGGCCTGCTCCACCAGC
>JBILEG010000387.1:0-3814 GCA_044352225.1 Pseudomonadales bacterium
TTGCCCTGCGCGAGCATCACCGGCAGCGCGGCATGGATGGCGAAGTACACGCCGTCGTGGTTCAACGCCATGATCCGGCGGTAGTCCTCGAGATCCTGTTGATCGGTGGGCGTGGGGATGGCGCCACCCGCGTTGGCGAACACCACATCGAGCCGCCCGAATTCCGCCACCGCGCGCGCCACGGCAGCCTGTACCTGCTGCGCATCCGTGACATCCGCGACCTGCGCCTTCACGTGTTCGTTGCCCATCGCAGCTACGGCCGCATGCAAGGCTCCGGCATTGATGTCGACCGCGAGCACCCGTGCGCCTTCTGCGGCGAAGGCCTCGGCAGCAGCGAGCCCGATGCCGCTCGCAGCACCCGTGATCAATACGCTCTTGCCTGCGAGTCCCAGTTCCATGATGCCCCCTTGTGTCAGATCGCCGCGATGATACGGCGAAGCCCCTGCGCGATGCGTGCCGCGGCGAGTTGCGGCGCCAGCGCCTGCAGCTCCTGCGAGAAGACCTCGGCGTTCAGGCTCATGCCAGGCGCGTTGGCCTGCACAGCGCGGATGATCTCCGCGAGCGGTGCCGCACCCTCGCCGGGCACCAGCCGGCCCCACTGGATCGAGTCCGGACGCGTGTCTTCGTCTGCGGCGCGGTCGCTCAACTGGAAATCCTTGATCATGCCAGGCGGCAGCGCACGGATATCGTCCAGCGTGGCGCGCGAGCGCGCCCAGTGCCAGGTATCCAGCGCGATGCCGAGGTTCGGCGCGCCCGTCTGTTCGGTGATGCGCAGCGCCCGCTCGATATCGGGAATGCCGGTGCCCGGCAGGAATTCCAGCGCCACCGAAGCGCCGAGAGTCGCGGCGCTTTCGCAGAAAGGGGCGAGCGCATCCACGAACTCCGCCACCGTGGCGCGCGGATCGCCCTCGTAGTGCGGCACGTTGAAACAGTCGACGCAGAATCGCTCGGCGGCGGCGAGGTGCCGCGCCACGGTGAAGCCGTTGACGCGCGCGAAAGCACAACGCGGCAGCATGCCCATCGTGCCGTCGAGCACCACGCGGCGGATGCCGTAGCGATCGAGCAGCGCGCGGAATTCGGCGCGCGTGCCGCAGGCGCTTTCCGGGAAGGGCGGCAGCATCACGCTCGTGAAACCCGCTTCGCCCGCGACGGCGACGAGCGCGTCGGCGTCCAGCGCGCAGAGGCTGCCGTAGCAGAGCCCCAGAGACAGCGGCAAGGCGGGTATCTCAGCGTGGGTCTGCACGGCCGTCCTCCGCGGTGAGGGGACTCAGATAATCCCCGCGCAGGCCCTTCTTGCGCATGGCAATGCCGGTGAGGCACTGGCGGATCAGGCGGTCTGCGTTCAGGCCCGTGGTGTAGCCGGGATCGGCCAGCGGGTTGAACTCGACGAGATCGAAGCCCACCACGCGCTGGTCGGCGCAGAGTGCGCGCAGCAGCGGGAAGAGTTCGCGCGTGGTGAGGCCGCCGGGCTCCGGCGTTCCGGTGCCGGGCGCGTAGGCCGGATCCAGCACGTCGATATCGAGCGAGATGTAGAGATAATCGGTGCCTTCCGCGGCCTCTTCCAGTACGCGCTCCATCACGGCAGGCCAGCCGTCGCGCTCCACCTCGGCCATGGTGTGGTAGCGCATCCCCTGCTCGCGCATCCAGTCGAAACCCGAGCGCCCGGGCCAGTAGCCGCGCAGTCCCACCTGGATGTAGTTCTTGCCATCGACGTGGCCCTCGTTGATCAGGCGACGGACGGGCTGCGCGTGGCTGATCAGGTGGCCGTCACCCACGTCGCTCGCGTCGTAGTGCGCATCGAAGTGGATGACACCGACATTTTTCTTGCCGTACACATCCGACACACCCGCCACGTTGGGATACGCGAGCGAGTGGTCGCCGCCCACGATCAGCGGGATGGCACCGGTGGAGGCGATATCGCGCACCATCGCACGGATCGGCTCCATCGAGCGCTCCATGCTCAAGTGATCGACGGGAGAGTCGCCGTAATCGACGACGGTGAGGTCGCGCTCCCAGTCGACCATCACGTGCATGTTGGGCTCCGAGTAGGCACCCCAGCCGAGGTAGCGATCCGCGGTGCGCAGCGCGTTGGGGCCGTAGACGGCGCCGCGCATCCCCGAACCCATGTCGACACCGGCGCCCATGATCGCGACATCGACCTTGCCCGCCTTCAGGTCTGCGGGCGTGAGTGCCACGGGTTTGCGGAAGAAGGTCGGAATGCCGCCGCTCGTGAAGCCCCCGGCGAAGCGCTGTACGTTGACGGGCCCGGGCGGACGCTTGTCCGCGCTCATGTCGCGCGGGTGCTTCCATTCCTCGATGGTCGGGTCGTCGGGGTTCAGTGGAATCGAGGTGGCAGGCGCAGGCGTGGCGGCGCTTTCAGCGGCCGCGGCACAGGGTGGCTGCGCGCAGGCAACGGCCAGCAGTGCGAGGACAGCGAACGGGTATCGGACCGGCATGAATGGCCTCCGCGAATCCGGTTTGGCGCAGCGGCCATCATATCCCCTCGACGCCCGCCCTGAACCCGTCCGTCGGGATGAGAACTCCTGCGTGTAGGATGTCCGCACCTCCTGCGGAAGCCTTCGCATGCAAGCACCGACTTCGACCCTGCAGATGCGCGTGGTGGTGCTGCTCGCCGCTGCCGTGTTCCTGAATTACTTCGACCGCGGCGCGCTCTCGATCGCGGCGCCCCTGGTGCAGGAAGAACTCGCGCTCACGCCCGCGCAGATGGGCATTCTTTTCTCGGCGTTCTTCTGGTCCTACGCACCGCTGCAGCCTCTGGCCGGCTGGCTCGCGCAGCGCTTCGATGTGCGTCTCGTGCTCGGTGGTGGGCTCGCGTTATGGGGCCTCGCCACGCTGCTCACCGGTTTCGCCAACGGCTTCTGGATGCTGCTCGGCCTGCGCGTGCTGCTCGGCATCGGCGAGAGCGTGTTCTACCCGTGCAACCACAAATTCCTCGGCCAGCACGCAGCCGTGCACGAACGCGGACGCGCCAACGGCATCGTGGCCACGGGGCAGGCACTGGGGCCTCTGGTGGGCACGCTCGGTGGCGGACTGCTGATGGCGGAGTACGGCTGGCGGCCGGCTTTCCTGCTTTTCGGTGTGCTCTCGCTCGTCTGGCTGTGGCCCTGGCATATCGCCACGCGCGGAGGTGCCACGGCAGCTACAGGCGAGGCAGTGGTACCCGTGCGCTGGTCACGGCTGCTCGCCGAACGTTCGCTCTGGGGCACGAGCCTGGGGCACTTCTGCGGCAACTACGCCTACTACTTCACGCTCACCTGGCTGCCGCTGCTGCTGGTGCGCGAACACGGGCTCGACATGGCGCAGATGGCGATGGTGGGGGCCTGCGTCTACGCGCTGCAGGCAGTGGCCGCCCCCCTGACGGGCTGGCTCTGCGACCGGCTGATCGCGCGCGGCCACAGCCCCGACCGCGTGCTGAAGGGGATCATGAACCTCGGCCTGGGCGGCGCCGCCGCGACAATGGCGGGCTGCGCCTTTGCCGGGCCGCAGCTCTCCATCGGGCTCATTCTGGTGGCGGGTGTGTTCTTCGGCATGCAGAGCGCGCCGCTTGGTGCGATCTCGCAGACGATCGGCGGGCCGCGCGCCGCCGGTCAGTGGATGGGTGTGCAGAACCTCTGCGCGAACTTCGCGGGCGTGCTGGCCCCTCTGGTCACCGGTTTCGTGGTGGAAAGCACCGGCGAGTTCGTGTGGGCCTTCGTCATCGCCGCAGGCGTGACGCTGGCGGGCGTGTTCGCCTTCGGTGTGGTGGTGCGGCGCGTGGCGCCGGCTGCGTGGTGAGGATCAGCCTGCGGGCTCG
>JBILEG010000388.1:0-3803 GCA_044352225.1 Pseudomonadales bacterium
GGTGTCGCGGCAGACGATGTAGCACTGGCCGAAGACCTGTATGTCGCGGCCGTAGTCCTCCCGCGCGATCTTCTTCACCTGCGCCGCGGCGCGTCCTGCGCTTTCCACATCGCGCGCCACCACGAAGTTCAGGTCCGTGTGCCGCGCGGCGAAGTGCTGGCCGCGCGGGCTGTTGCCGGCACTCATCAGCACGGGGCCGCCGCGCTGCACGGGCTTGGGCTCCGAGTAGGCGCCCGGCACCTTGAAGAACGGACCGTCGTGGTCGAACTCGCCCTCACGGGTCCAGAGTTCCTTGCAGAGCGTGATCCAGTCCTCGGCCACCGCGTAGCGGTCGTCGTGGTCACGCTGCGGTGCGCCGAACATGGCGATTTCTTTCTCGTTCCAGCCCGCCACAAGGTTCAGGCAGAAGCGCCCGCCCGAGATGTGGTCGATGGTGGCCACCTCCTTGGCTGCGCGCACCGGGTGCACCGTGGGCACGTGGAAGGTGGAGAACAACGCAATGCGGCTGGTGACAGCCGCGAGGCCCGCGGCCCAGGTGAAAGGATCGAAGTTGCGGTGGTTGAAGTTCACCTTGCCGCCCATGCCTTTCCAGCGCGCGACCGGCACGATGCCCTCGATGCCGGCATCCTCTGCGGCCCGCGCGATGCGCACCGACTCTGCCCATTCCACCGCGATCGTGCCCGGCACATCGCTCATCGAGCAGCCACTGCTCACGTTCACACCGAAGACGCCCAGCTTCAGCCGGTTGCGGCTGGCGAGCATGGGGTTGGTCGAGTTCTGCGCTGCGCTCATGCCTGTGCTCCCGTGTACGAGTCTCAGCCCTGGCAGGCGCTGACGGCGCGGCGCGCCACAACCCCTGCCAGATGCGCACGATACGCGGCCGAGCCGTGCATGTCCGCGATCATGTGGCTCTGGTCGAGCGCGATGCCGTTGATGGCTTCCGGGCGGAAGTCTCTCGTCAGTGCCGCCTCGAAGTCGCGCGCCCGGAACACGCAGGATGCAGCCCCGGTGATTGCCACCCGCACACCCGAGGCGTGCCGCGCGACGAAGGCACCCGCCATCGCGTAGCGCGAGGCGGGGTTGGGGAACTTCACGTAGGCCGCAGCCTGCGGTATCGCGAAAGAGACAGCAGTGATGATCTCGCCCGTACCGAGCGCGGTCTCGAACATGCCGAGGAAGAAGTCGTCGGCCGCGATGCTGCGCTCCGAGGTGATGATCTGCGCGTCAAGCGCGAGCACCGAGGAGGGGTAATCCGCCGAGGGATCATTGTTGGCGAGTGCGCCGCCCAGCGTGCCCATGTGCCGCACCAGCGGGTCGCCGATCAGGCCGGCCAGCGTGGAGAGCGCGGGGATGGTGCCCGCCACCAGCGTCGAGGCCGCGACGTCGGCGTGTTTTTCGCCCGCGCCCACGATCAGCCGATCGCCCTCACGGCGGATGCCTTTCAGCTCCGGCAGGCTGCCGATGTCGATCAGCGTCGAATGCATGGCGAGCCGCTGCTTCATGGCGGCGAGCAGGCTCTGGCCACCGGCCAGCAGCTTCGCGCTCTCGTCTTCCCGCAATGCGGCTGCAGCCTCTGCCACGGTGCCTGCCCGGCGATAGTCGAAGGGATACATGCCTGCCTCCTCAGCGTGCGCGCTGCGTGTTTGCGGCCAGCCACACACGCTCGGGCGTGGCGGGCATGTGGATGTCCTCGATGCCGAGCGCGCCGGTGATGGCGTTGATCACCGCCGGCGTGGCGCCAATGGCGCCCGCTTCACCGCAGCCCTTCATGCCCACGGGGTTGCCGGGGCAGGGCGTTTCCAGCAGGGCGATGCGGAAGTGCGGCAGGTTGTCGGCGCGCGGCATGCCGTAATCCATGTAGGAGCCGCTCAGCAACTGCCCGGAGTCCGGGTCGTAGGCGCAGTGCTCGTAGAGCGCCTGCCCGATGCCTTGGGTCACGCCGCCCTGCACCTGCCCGTGCACGATCATCGGGTTGGCCACGCTGCCGAAATCGTCGACGGCCACGAAATCCGTGATGGTGGTGCTGCCCGTTTCCGGGTCGATCTCGACCTCGCAGACGTAGCAGCCGCCCGGGTAGGTGAAGTTGGGCGGGTCGAAGAAGTGCACCGCATGCAGGCCCGGCTCGAGCGTGGCCGTGGGGAAGCTGCTTGCCGCGTAGGAGGCGATTGCTACTTCGCCCAGCGAGAGCGCTTTGGCGCCCGCTGCGGTAAACACGCCATCCGCGAAATTCACGGCCGACTCGTCCACCCCCATGACGTAGGAAGCGATCTTCTTGCCCTTGGCGATGATCTTGCCGCAGGCGCCGTGGATGGCCGACATGCCGACGGAAGAGCGCGAGCCCGAAGTGCCCGAGCCTGCCGGCCCGCGGTTGGTGTCGCCGTGGAGGATCTCGACCTGCTCGAAGGGCACGCCCAGCAGATCGCAGACCAGCTGCGCGTAGGTGGTTTCGTGGCTCTGGCCGTGGGAGTGGCAACCGGTGATCACTTCCACCGAGCCGGAGCCGTTCACGCGGATTTCAGCGGATTCCCAAACGCCGCCCGGCGCGCCGAGCTTCGAGAGGATGCGTGAAGGGCCGAAGCCCGCGATCTCGATGTATGACGAGAAACCGATGCCACGTTTGCGGCCTATCGCCTCGCTGGCCGCCCGCCGGGCGGGGAAGTTGGCGTAGTCGCTCAACTCCAGCGCCTTGTCGAGCAGCGCCACGAAATCGCCCGTGTCGTACTCGAGGCCGAAGGCGGAGTGGTGCGGAAACTCCCGCACGAAATTGCGTCGGCGGAGTTCTGCGGGGTCCACGCCCAGCGTGCGGGCGGCGTGTTCGACGATGCGCTCGATGACGTAACAGGCTTCCGGGCGCCCCGCGCCGCGGTAGGCGTCGACCGGCGCGGTGTTGGTGTAGACGCCGCGCACCTCGGCATAGGCCGCCGGGATCACGTACTGGCCGGGCGAGATCAGCGCGTACATCACGGTGGGCACCAGCGTGCCGAAGGTCGAGACGTAGCCGCCGAGGTTCGCGATGGTGCTGATGCGCAGCGCGAGGAACTTGTGGTTCTGGTCCAGCGCGAGCTCCACGTGGGTGTCGTGGTCGCGGCCGTGGGCATCGCCCAGGAAGGATTCGCTGCGTTCGGCCGTCCACTTCACCGGGCGCCCGAAGCGGCGCGCCGCGAGCATGCAGCCGATTTCTTCGGGGTAGAGCATGGCCTTGGAGCCGAAGCCGCCGCCCACGTCGCCCGAGAGCACGCGGATGCGGTAGTCAGGCGCGAGGCCGATCGCCGCCGAGAGCAGCGTGCGCTTGCCGTGCGGGTTCTGCGTGGTGAGGTGCAGGGTGAATTCGCTCTTGCCTGCGTCGTACACCGCGTTCATGGCGCGCGGTTCCATGGCGTTCGGGATCAGCCGGCTGTTCAGCAGGTCGAGCGACACCGTGTGTGCGGCACGGGCGAAAGCGGCATCGGTTGCAGCGCGGTCGCCGGTCTCCCAGTCGAAGGCGCAATTCCCGGGTGCTTCCGGGTGGATCAGTTCCGCGCTTGCCTCAAGAGCCGCTCGCGGCGATGTCACTGCGGTCAGCGGGTCGTAGTCGACCTGCACGAGTTCGGCGGCGTCCTTTGCCTGCTCCCGCGTGTCTGCGATCACGATGGCGACAGGGTCCCCTGCGTAGCAGGCCTTGCTGCTGACCAGTGCGGGGCGCCGCCCGATCCGGGCAGGAGAGCCGTCTTTGGAGCGCGTGTCCCAGGCGCTCGGCATGGGGTTCAGCCCTTCGGCTTCGACGTCGGCGCCGGTCAGTACACCGATGACACCGGGCGCCTCGA